>NZ_JAHHPQ010000544.1:0-5276 GCF_024606245.1 Endozoicomonas sp. SESOKO2 | reverse complement strand
CGAAAAAGCGCAGTTTACAGCGAGTAAATGAGCATTTTGAGCCACTTTTTAACGCGGTATCAGCGAAGCGCAGCACTTTTGCGACACCCTCCTTGGCCGTGGCATGTTTTTGAAGGTCATTGTTACATTGACTCACTGTTGTTGATATCTGCGCATCAGTATCCAAAGATAAATGCTCACCGCCAGAGCAATCAGCCCCAACAACACTTTCAGAAAAACCTGAGGAACCAGCCAGACTGAAATCCCTATGCCCAGCCACAGGAGCGCCAGAGCCCGACACCCTATTTTGGGTGAGAGCGCCCTGTCATGCAGGTACTCTTTCAGGGCCGGACCAAACCTTGGATGCTCCAGCAACCACCGATTCAATTTGGGTGAAGACCGAACGCTGAGCCACACTGCCAGCAACAGAAACACGGTCGTTGGCATGAGGGGCAGCACGGCACCAATGATGCCGAGAACAATGCAAAGCAATGCCAATCCCTGATAGAAGATTCGCAATAACGGGTTTCTGACCAGAAGATTTTCTTCTTCTGTTGCCAGCTGACCAGCCAAATTGGGCCCTTTACACTTACTCAAACGTCGCTTCCTGAATAATCTTTACATAATCCAGCTCTGCCAGTTTTCTCAGAACTTCATAAAAATCCAGCTGATGGGTGTCACCAACTGCCAGATACTCTGCTGATCGGCACTGTATTTTTCCCGGCGACGCCCGGTAAACAACCAGCGTTGGATCAATCGCCATGACCTGATCAACGTACTCAATCTTGTCCGGAATACAGAATTCATAAGACACCGCTGTCAAGTTATCACCTGAGCCTCGCAGACCCTCCTTGTTGAGTTCATTGAGATCAAACTTAATTTTGGCCATATGCCCCGCTTTCCAGCCCAGCGTGGAGCAACCACCCAGTAACAGAACCAGCAGGAGTATAGCAGGGGCTTTTAATGTCATAAGCGAAACCTTGGAAGATAACTTGCGTGGCTATAGTAACTCTTTTTTCTGCTTCATGGTGGCTAATCAGGAAAGGATGCACACAGCTACAAGCAGACCTCACCCGAATCAGAAATGAGCACTTAAAATATATCTATACTGTAATCCTCAACAGTGACTATTGATCAATTATGACTTCAGATATTCTTCTTCGATTTGCTCTGGTGATGATGCTCTTAACTGCCAACACCAGTTTTTCATCCTCTGAGTATGAGATTTCCGGGTTTACCAAGGGCCATAAGCGAACCAGTGATTTCATGGAGAGTATTCGTAACAACCGTCCGGAACTTCAGGCGTTTATGAATCGACTGCCCAAAGGCGGCGATCTCCATCATCACCTGATGGGGGCCATCGAGCCCGAAGAAATCATTGATATCGCGATAGAACGAAAGTTTTGCATTTATAAGGACCATCACATGGCCCCGTGTGATTGCTGTGCACAGTCCTTGAGCGCATACGTCAGTAATGAAGAAAACCGTGCAGCTCTGATCAGGCAGCTAACGCTTGCCGACAGCAACGATACGCTTGAGATCCGTGACAAGCATTTCTTCGACTACTTTGCTATCGTGAAAGCCTTATTCGATGGAATAGATGCCCGTTTCATTTCACTTATACGTAAAAAGGCCGCTGTTGATGGACTTTCTTACATTGAATCAACTATCTACTGGAATGAAGCGAACGGGCCTGACAAGTTGTTTTCCCTCATCACCAACCTGCCCGCACCGGACCCGGACAGTTCCAAAAGTCTGGAAGACTTTCGTACCAGACTGAGTGCCCAGCCCGATTTTCAAACCCAGTTAAAGGCAGCTGCCAAAGAGGTAGCCGATGCCTTGAAAGATTCTGACGACCACTTGAACTGCTCTCATAGCCCCTCTCAACCTGCCTGTTCTGTCACCGTTCGGTTTCTACACGAAATTCACCGGACCGATCCCCTGCCCCGGGTTTACGCCCAGATGATCTTTGCCTTTGAACTGGCTCAATTGAGTCTCTCTGGCAGCGATCCTCAAGTGCTGGGCATCAACATAGACGGCGCTGAAAATAATGATACGGCACTGAACGATTACCTCAGCCATATGAAAATGCTGAGTTTTCTTAAAAACCACAAAAAATACCCTCTGGTGAAAGAGCATATTAGCCTGCATGCAGGAGAACTGGTCAAAGCCACAGTCGAAGATTTTTACTACCGAACCACCTTGGCAGACGCTATTAATATCGTTCAGCCCAAACGCATAGGCCACGGGATCAGCCTAATGGCACAGGACTGCCTGAAGCAGTCCAGCTCCGGCAATGAAGAATACGTCAACTGCAGTGCTGAGCTGCTCAAAACCATGCTGGATAATGACATTGCTGTTGAAATTCCTTTCACCAGCGACCAGCGATTGAATGATATCGGGCCCAACAGCGGACACCCCTTTCCTGTTTATGTCAATAGCAATGTTGCAGTGGCGCTGGCTACTGACGATCCGGGGATTCTAAAAGTCGATTTGACCAGTCAGTTTGTAGAAGCCGTCTATGGCTTCAGCCCTAATCAATCCAGCGACGGCGCTCTCCTGTCCTTTGATCAGATTATTGAGTTCGCACGCAACAGTCTGGAGTACAGTTTTCTGCCCGGTCAGAGCCTTTGGGTAAAGGCTGAAGACCACACTCGATATCAAAAAAGAGTTTCGGCCTGCCTGAATCTTGATTCAGAAGCCTGCAATAAGTTTGTCGGCAGTAATACCAAGGCGAGACTCCAGAGAGATCATGAATTAAAGCTGAAAGACTTCATGTTAACGCTGGCAGCAGGAAGCCCTGATTTAACACCCCTGTGAACTGCAATGAAATTGCAAAAAAAAGAGTAACAAAATGGCAAAAGAACAAGAATTCGTCTCCAGTTTTCAGGCTGGCTTACTGGCATTGTTCTGCTTATGCCTGATGCTTCTAAAGCATCAGGCTCATGCCAGAGATCACCTGAAAGTCTCTCCTGACAACTGTAACCCCTCTTACCTTGGCAAACACTTTCGTGACGTACTGCCCTGTTACCTGAAACAAGAAGATAAGAATTATCAATGGAGTGCTGCAGCTGCGACTGAAGAGCGCGTCGAGCTGGATGGAAAGAAGCTGAAGGTCAAAGTCTACCCTGTCCGTATGAAGTCTCTGCGCTGGACTATCGGAGAACAGGATAAAGTCTCTGATCCGGTCTGGGAGCATCGGATCAAGGTGTATATACCGGAAAAAGTCAGCTCCACCACTGCTCTACTCTTTATCAATGGCGGCATCATCCATTGGCCCGAAGATCAGCCCGATAGAAACAAGAGGAGCACTGATGCCCTGCAATTTTCTCATATAGCCGCCAGAACCCGGTCGATCGTCGTTGATCTGAAAGACATTCCAAACCAGTTCTTGCGATTTGGTGATGGCAAACCGCTCAAGGAAGATGGCCTGATGGCCTATAGCTGGCAAAAGTTCATTGATAACCCGGGGAAAAACTATAACTGGCCACTCCGATTACCCATGGTCAGGGCTTCCATTCGGGCCATGGATACGATTCAGGCACTGATGAAAGAGAAGCACATTAAAATTGAGCATTTTGTATTAGCCGGAGGATCAAAACGAGGCTGGACAGTCTGGCTGACCGCAGCAATGGATAACAGAGTGTCAGCCATCATACCCATGGTCATCGATGTTCTTAATCTGCAAGAGAGTATGCGACACCACTTCAATAGTTACCAACGCTGGGCTCCGGCTGTCAAAGACTATTACTCTCTGATGCACACAATCGGCACCCAGCCTATGACTCAGCTAATGGAGGTGGTCGACCCCTATTCCTACCTCCCTCTGCTAACCATGCCGAAGTACATCATTAATGCCACCGGCGATGATTTTTTCTTACCCGACTCCAGCCGCTTTTACTTCGATGACCTGAAAGGCGAAAAATGGCTGAGATTCCTTCCAGACCTGAGGCATTACATTCTCAGAATGGATCAAACACTGGTGAGTGAAAGCATCGAATCCTTTTACGGAGCCATCATTAAAGATCGCCCCATGCCCAAGATCAGCTGGGATGTCTCTAAACTAAACCTGAAAGTCGAAGCCTCAATGCCTCCCAAAGCCATGAAACTGTGGACTGCAACAAATCCTGAAGCCAGAGATTTCCGAACCACTTCAGACAACCCAAAGGTCAGCCAGTTTAAATCTGAAACACTCACATTCCGTTGTCGTGAAAGCTGTCGGGCAGATGTCGCATTGAAAGCCCCCGAAAAAGGTTGGAAAGCCAGCTTTGTCGAGCTGATCTACCCTAACCCGCCCTATCGTGACCTGTCATTCACGACCCGGGTGTTTGTCACCCCAGATGTTTATCCCGAGGACAATCGCACTCCATCTCATGGCCAAAGCTCAGAGGATATAACGCACCGGATTGTCCGGGCACTGCTCAAGCCCGCACTCAAAGAAAATTGAAACGATATTAGCCACAGTCAGGAACACCAGAAGCGCAAAGGCAAAATGGGAAAACCATCTGATTTCGGGGTTTTTCGCTTCTGAGACTTCGTCCTCATAAGCGTGCAATTCAAACTGTCTGGAATAACCTATGACCAGTGCGATATATACGATTAAAGCAGAGCACAGAATATACAACCAAGTATACATATGCAGTCCCAGCAAAGCCGAACCATATCCTTGAGGATTGTTCACATGCAGTGCAATTTGCCTCAGAGCAATAAAGCTAGTCAAGACAGCCGCTAGCAGCGACAAACTGTAATGACCGGGTCGAACGTGGTACCTCATATTGAGCAGGAACCCTGAGGCTATCACTAAAATTCCCTGCCGCTGCAATATGCAGAGAGGACAGGGTAATTCGCCCATCACAAACTGAAACCAGAAAGCAGCAACCAGAAGAAGACAGATGACTATCAATTCAAAAACACTGGCAAACTTCACAAAATCATTGATCTCTCTGCATGAGTTCATGATTAGACCCGCCAAACTTCTAAAGATAAATTTCCAAGTGCTCAGAAATATGATGAATAAAAACCAATGCAATCAGAACAAGAGAAATGCTGAAGCAAACGATTCCCCACTTTCGATTGAACCAGGCAACCATCAACGCAAATAATATGAAGATAAAAGATAGCAAAGTGTAAGGCATTACCTGTACTCCCCAGCCTAACGAGATTGTTTCACAAACTTTTGCGACAACCCCCGACCATGAAAGCTTCATTAGAGCATAGCGTTAACATGTTTTATTTACAGGTTATTGACATCCTCCCCCACTGATTCAAGAAATCAGTGGGGGATTCCCATGGGGGCG
>NZ_JAHHPQ010000543.1:0-1483 GCF_024606245.1 Endozoicomonas sp. SESOKO2 | reverse complement strand
GAATTACATGGCAAGGGTCTTGGGCAGAAGAGTCTGCATCGTCTGCTTTCATCCGTTCGTAGCTTTTATCGTTATCTTAACCGTGAGGAAAAGGTTAAAGATAACCCTGCCCAGAGGGTCACCGCACCCAAGGTGGGCAGGAAGCTGCCTGTCACCATGGATGCCGATCAACTCACTGCGCTTCTTGATCGGAATGATGATGATCCATTAGTGATCAGGGATCTGGCTATCCTTGAACTCTTCTACTCCTCAGGACTGCGCCTGGCGGAATTGGTTGGATTGGATCTCAACAGTTTTCAGGATGAGTTCAGGCAGGTGACAGTTCTGGGCAAGGGCAGAAAAGAACGATTGTTGCCAGTGGGTCGAAAGGCTCGTGAAGCCATAAAAAAATGGCTGTCCGTCAGAGTTATTTTTCCTGAAAAAGACAGCGAGGCGCTGTTTCTCTCAAAACAGGGACATCGTATCAGTGCCCGTCAGGTGCAAAACCGTGTGAGCCAGCTTTCCAGAGAAGCCGGACTCTCAGGACGAATGCATCCTCACCTTTTGAGACACTCTTTTGCCAGTCATCTGCTGGAGTCCAGTGGCGATCTGAGGGCAGTTCAGGAGCTGCTGGGGCACAGTGATATCGCCACCACCCAGATATATACCCATCTTGATTTTCAGCATCTGGCCGACGTATATGATAAGGCTCATCCGAGAGCACAGAGAGTCAGTAAGGAGTCCTCTGTTTATGAAAAGTCTCACAAAGAGGAAAGACTGACCGAAGATCAAGAGCCTTCAGCTAACAAAGAGCCTTCAGCTAACAAAGAGCCTTCAGCTAACAAAGAGCCCAAAAGGAAAAAACAATGATAAAGCTGATCACTTTCGATCTGGATGACACACTCTGGGAAAACATGCCAGTGCTGATTCGGGCAGAACAGAAAGCCTGGAAAAAACTCTGTGAATACTGGCCAGAAACCCACGAGAGAATGACACCCAAAGAAGTGTTCGAGTATCGGGTCAAACTGTTGGAAGATCGTCCGGAGCTCAGATATCAGATTACGGAACTGCGCCGGTTTTCTCTGCAGAAGGTTCTGCAAAACTGTGATTGTCCTGAATCAAGAGCTGAAGAAATTGCCGGTGACCTGATGCGGGAGTTTATGGAGTGGCGTCATGATGTGAAATGTTTTCCGGAAGTTCAGCCGGTTCTCTCTCACCTGTCAGCAGACTACACTCTGGCTGCGGTCACTAATGGTAATGTCGATGTAGAGAAATTATCGGTCAGTGAGTTTTTTGATTTTGCTCTCAAGGCAGAAGATTACAACAGTCTGAAACCGGAACCGACTCTATTTTTGAAAGCCATGGAACGTGCCGGAGTTACTCCGGACGAGACCCTTCATGTAGGAGACTGCCTGAAAGCCGATGTGGCAGGTGCCGGAGCATTGGGAATTGGTACCGTCTGGTTTAATCCTGCTGATAAGGCATTCAGTGGCGATCGCAGACC
>NZ_JAHHPQ010000542.1:0-21051 GCF_024606245.1 Endozoicomonas sp. SESOKO2 | reverse complement strand
CACTCCACTATGCTCCAACCCTTATTCAGGGATATCTGTAAAAGTGGTTGCCGTTGTCAGTTCGCTTTTCAAAAGCTATTGGAACCCCACACCAGGCAACGTAACTGTGACGTAACCATGATCGGGGAGGACGGCCAGCGGCGTCTATGCGGAACGGTCTCCAAGAATGCTCAAGCTATGTCGAATCACAAAAGAATACATCAAAAACGCAAGTTTCCTGATGTGGATCAGGATGATGACCTCAGTCCTTAATCTGACAACCGCTCCTCTGTAGGAGACAATTTCGTAACGAATCTTGATATAAAAAAAAGAGTGGGTACTCGCCAGCAGGTATAACCGCAAGCTTATCAACCCAAGCTGAATGATTCCCGCCTTTGAGGCTGTCGCAAAAGTGCTGCGCCTCGCTACTTTTGCGACACCCTCTTTACGTCCGGGGAGAAGTCAAAACCAGGGGTAGTGAGTTGCCATTACTTCAATACCATCAGTTCCGACTTCCGCTAGCAGTGTGGCTGCTTTGCGGCCATCAGGAAGGGTGAGTTCAGGGTCTATATCCAGTATTGGACAGAGTACAAAGTTCCTCACATGCATCTGATAGTGGGGCACAGTCAGACGTTCGGACTCAATGATGTTATCACCGTAAAGGATTATATCGAGGTCAAGCGTTCTGGGCCCCCAGCGCACGGTTCTGACCCTGCCGTGGTCATTTTCAATGGCTTGCATGATGTCCAGTAATGCCAGCGGTGCGAGTCTGGTTTCAATCCGGACGGCAGCGTTGCAATAGTCAGGCTGCCCTTTAGGGCCGACCGGATCACTGATGTAGAGCTTTGAACAGCCTGATACTTCAACTTCGGGCAATGAATCAATGTCGTCCACAGCTCTTTGCAATTGCAGGCCGGGATTTTCCAGATTGCTGCCCAGGGCTATATAGGCGGTGGTCATAATTGTTCAGCTACAGTGGTTCATTTTGGTTTGTTCAGGACCGGTGGACGCTTGCGTGGGCGGCGTCTTCTTCGTTTCTGACCGCCTTTGCCATCGGGATGGGAGCGAAGGTCGTGAATCATGCTGCTTCTATCCTGATCCGAAGAGTCCTGGATATCAGTCCACCACTGCCCTGCATCGTTCAGTTCTTCACCGGCGGCTTCCCTGAGTACCAGAAAATCATAGGCAGCCCTGAATTTAGGGTGTTCCATCAAGGTTTCAATGGCCTTGGGCTGACGGCGTTCCAGTCGGTACTGCATTTCCCATATATCCCGAACTACCATGGTGAAACGTTTAGGAATCGCAGTATGAGCACACTGATTATCCAGCACGACCATGGCTGCCTGTTGCAGGGCGGGTGTGGGAGGCACGCCCTGATCGCGGAGATCCCCGGCCAGTCTCTGCAGCGGAGCCCAGAGGAAGGCAGCAAACAAGAAGGCGGGGGTGACAGGCTTGCCTCGGGTAATCCGTGAATCGGTACTTTCCAGTGCCCTGATAATCAGTGCTTCAGCTAATTCATCCTGAGCTTCAAGACTGTGATGTGTTGCCGGGAACAGGTACTGAAGCAGACTAAACTCACGCATGAGGTGGAAAGTTCTTACTCCTTTGCCCGACTGCAGTAGTTTTAGCACTTCGTCAAACAGTCTGGCCGATGGAATGTCACTCAACAGATGACCAAGGTCATAGATGGGGTCTGCTGTTGCGGGATCCATATCAAAATCCAGCTTGGCCACAAAGCGCAGGGCTCGCATCATTCGAACCGGATCTTCGTGGTATCGTTTAACCGGATCGCCAATCAACTTTAAAGTGTTATTTTCAAGGTCCTGAACACCACCGCAATAATCTATGACGGAGTAGTCACGGACGTCATAATAGAGTGCGTTGACGGTAAAGTCTCGACGAATAGCGTCGTCTTTTATAGAGCCGTAAACGTTGTCTCTCAGAATCCGTCCGGAATCGGAGTGATCGGACTTGTCCCTGCTGTGGTTGTCATTGCGGGCTTCATCATGACTGGCTCTGAAAGTGGCCACCTCAATCATTTCGCGACCAAACAGAATGTGCACCAGCTTGAATCTGCGACCGATGATCCGGGAGTTACGGAAAAGTCTGCGAACCTGTTCAGGCGTTGCATTGGTGGCAACGTCGAAATCTTTAGGGTGAAGACCCAGGTAAAGGTCACGGATGCAGCCGCCTACCAGGTAAGCTTCGTAGCCATTAGTGTTCAGCCGGTGAAGGACTTTCAGGGCATTCTCACTGATTTCCCGCCGTGAAATAGGGTGATTTTCACGAGGAGTGCGAGTCTGGTCTCTATAGTAGAAGTCATCAGGCTCCCGGGTAGAGTCGGGATCAGGAAGCTGCGATTCAGAGGGTGCCGGGTCTTTTTCTGAGGATGACCTAAGCCAGAAGTAATAAGCAGCAAGCGAGATGCCCAGCACCACTAACACTATAATAATGATGCCTGTCATGATGAGTTTTGCATGAAATCTTTGTTGGTTAGTCAGTAATATCGTCGCGGTGGATCAGATGGACTGCTCCGGTCTGGCGTACATCATAGCATCCCAGTGGGTAGGGTTGACACTGGTTTATAGTCCCAAGGAATTCATCTCGGCACACCGTACAGTTCGTACAGTTGTTCGATAGAAAAGAAAAAAAGGGGGAGGTCAAACCTCCCCCTCTGCTGGCGGATAATTATTATCTTTATTGTGTCGCCTGAGATGTAAACGGATAATTTTGCTGGCTACCTTTTCCATGGAAAACCCGGAGGGCATACTGCAAAATAATCAACTTACCTATGCTCTTGTTATTATTATGTAGGCCGCGCTTATTATTTTTATTATGTGAGCTTATTATTATTGTTTTGTCAGTGTTACGCATATGCTGTGCCAGTTTGCTTAACTTATTGAATTTTAATGATAATTAAACTTTCCGGTGGCGTTAGGGTGACGAAAAGGTTACGAAATTTTGTTACCTTGGCAGAAAATAAGTACTAATGCGTAACAGGTAAGGGTAACACTCTGGTGTCAGCGGGGTGTCAGAATCAGATGGTTGCGGTCCTGATCGATCTGGAAATGGAACTGGCCCAGAACATTCATGCCCAGCAGTCCTTCTGCAAAGGCATAGCCCAAGTCTAATCCCGCCACTTCCAAGTCTTTGATAACGTATTGACCGAGATGTAACTCTTTCACCCGATAGATAGGGGCAAAGGCAATCCCACTGGCTGTTTTCAACTCGGTATGACCCACCCGGTAGGCCATTTTCTTACGTTTAAGCTCTTTCAATAAAGCATCGGGCAAAGTTGTCAAACTGGCTCCGGTATCAATCAGCAGTCGCGACTGGCTTTTATTCTGAGTCAGAGCGGCCACAATGTAGTGATTGCCTTCGGCAATAAGAGGAATGGCTGAGGCAGGCATCTCCTCGGGTTCTTCCTGAACAGGGGGTAACAGGTCAGACAGTTGCCGGGAAGCCTGTCGACCAAACTCTTCGTCGGTCTGCAACAACTCCAGCTCGCGAATGGCATGGTCAGAATCGTCTGTGGACAAGTAACCTTGAGCCAGTGCAAACCGGTAAAAAGCGCGCTCAGGTTCCATTGTTGCCAGTTTCTGGAAGAGGGGCAGGGTTTCATGGAGTTGTTGGTTTGTCTGCCTGTTATCATAAACAAGGCGGCTGAGTTCGTGGATTCTGGTGGCCATATTCCTCAGCTTATCAGGATCGCTGGTGAATGATTGAGCGTTGATCAGCACCTCAATGGCTTTCTCCAGCTCATACTGAGCAGTGTAGAGTTCTGACAGCTTATGCAGCAGAGCCGGGTTCTGATAATAGTGTTGGGTAAAACGTTCCAGTGCAGCAATGCTGTATTCCCTGTGCTCAGACCATTCATCTGTTTTTTGCATCAGGACTGTCACCAGCCGTTCGCTGAGGTCTGAATTCAGTCGCTCCTGCCGTTGAAAAATAATCAGAGCGTCATCGTATCTGAGGTCTTCCAGAGCCTGCTCAAAATCAATGATTTCCTGAGGTATGTCGAGCGGTTCCAGCGTATTGCTGGAATCCCCAAGAGGTAGCCAATTTCGGTAGTTCAGAACTTCAAACGAAGCCTTTTCACTCTTATTATCGAGCATTTCATGCCACCACCAACCGGTAATCAGGCCTGTGGTAAACATCATTATGGACAATGTCAAAAGTCTCAGAGCCAGAAGCTTTTTCAATAGGACAGGGACTCCATTCAAGCATTTTTGCTTCAGTCTAGCTCGACTAGAACGGCGTCGTCGACGTTATCTGTTTCAGTCTATCGGTTAATTTTGAAAATAATTTCACCTTCTCTTTCAGCCCACTATATTATTGGAATGTTTTTTTCGCTTTTGGCTGATGATTTTCAGAGTCAGTTGGTCATCTAAAAGCAGCAATCTTTAGTCTGCCTCTCTGTCGTGACGGTAATAAATGGGGACTATCTATGAGTAAGAAAGTAGCGGTTATTCTTTCCGGGTCAGGTGTGTTTGACGGCAGCGAAATCCAGGAAGCCGTTCTAACCCTGCTCAGTCTTGATCGCCGTGGAGCCAGCTACCAGTGCTTTGCACCCGATGTTGCTCAGCACCACGTCATTAATCATGTAACGGGCGATGAAATGGACGAGGGACGAAATGTACTGGTGGAAGCAGCCAGGATTGCGCGGGGTGAGATCAGGCCCCTGGGAGAACTCGGGGCTGAAGACTTTGATGCCCTGATTTTGCCCGGCGGTTTTGGGGCAGCAAAAAATTTATCGGATTTTGCTTTCAGTGGCAGCGAACTCAAGGTTCAGAGTGACGTCAGCACGGCAGCCAGGTCTTTCGCAGAAGCCGGTAAACCTGTTGGGCTGATGTGTATTGCCCCTGCTATTGCCGGTCGTATATACGGTGAGGGCGTTCTGGCCACCATTGGCAATGATGCTGAAACGGCTGCGGCACTGGAGCAGACGGGTGTCAGACATGTAGAGTGTGCTGTGGATGATATTGTGGTGGATGAGCAGCGCAAACTGGTGACCACTCCAGCCTATATGATTGCCAGACGCATCAGCGAAGCTGCTGAAGGGATCGATAAGCTGGTTGATCGGGTTCTGTTTATGGCCTGATTTCTCGAAGCTTTGCCGTCCCTTGTCTGGGATGGCAAGGCTGCTGTGGCAGGAGGTATTTTAATTTCGCGTAAAGCATCGCCCGGTCGGGTCATGCTGTGCAGAGCGATAAAAACGATCAGTCTGATGGACTGATAATTCAGAGAGCGCCCGCAGCTGCATCGTGCTGATTTTTTTGATATGAATAATGAATATGCCTCATCTACGCAAATTAGTGATATTTATCTTACTAATATTTTGTGCTGCTTCTTACGGATCTCAAGTTAATACTTATGATGAGTGTATAAGTTCCAACCATACTGCTTCCTGTGAAGATTACGAACAGAGTTTTTCCAGTGGCCTGTCGAATTTATTAACCGCTTTCTCGTTATATTATGATGAATATGTAAGTTCCGACCATGCTACGTCATATGAAGATTACGTACAGTTTTTTTACACTGGCCTGTTCGATTTATTGGCCTATCTGTCGTTATATTATGATGAATACAGGCTGCGATTACGAGTATCTGAAATAGCAACTGTTGCTTTAATAAATTTCTATAGATCTAAATCCGGCAATGCTCATAATGCTAAACGTATTGCTATTTTTTCAATGGGCTTGATGTTAAGTTTTTTATATAATATTGCATGTGACGTAAGCGTATATTTTAAGAGTGATGAAAGCTCATTGCTGGCCATTTCCAGACTCATTGCTAAAAGAACAGAGCACAAATTGTTTATAGAAGCTGCCGACTACTTGGCAGGGCAGATCTTTACAGGATTATGCCTTATCTGTTTAGAACCCTTGAAAAACCCTGCACTTGCAGCCTGTGCAAAACATTTTTATTGCCAGGCATGCCTTGATGAATGGGCAAAGCAATCACCTTTGTGTCCTGTATGCCAGTAGTAACCCTGCCTTCCCTGACAGGGGTGTAGACTGTCAGGCGGCCGTAACAGGAGGCATGGCAGCTACCAGTTTCAACACTTCATTGTCGATGTAGTAAAGGCCCTTGCCTTCAAAGCCAATCATATCGATTTTATCCAGAATGCCTTTGAACAGTTTCTCTTCCTCGTGCTGCTCGGATACATACCACTGCAGAAAGTTGAAGGTACTATAGTCCTTTTCAGTAAAAGCGGTGTGTGCCAGCTCGTTGATACAACGGGTCACTTCGCACTCGTGCTCGTAGGTTCGCTGGAAGATATCTCTTACCGATTCATACTGGTGGGGTGGTGCATTGATTGCACCGATGATAGCCATAGCGCCTGTCTCATTCACGTAGTCAAAGAGCTTTTGCATATGCTCCATCTCTTCCCGGGCATGGCGGCGCAGAAACTCGTTGCAGCCATCAAGCCCCTGGGCTTCGCACCAGGAAGCCATTTGCAGATAAAGGTTGGAGGAGTAAAACTCCAGATTGATCTGATCGTTGAGTTTGTCGATCATGGTTTGAGTCAGCATGGATCTAACCTGTTCGTGCCAAAAGGTGAAGTATAACGGCTTGGTGCTCTACTTGAACATTCAGGTTATGATTTCGCCTTTTCTCAATACCTTTTGTGGACTTAATCATGACCTCTCGGTTGGATCATCCCGATACGCTTTACTGCCAAATGAAAACAGCCTGTGCTGATGATTGGCACCGTTATTGTCATCACGAGTTTGTTCAGGGCATTGCTGACGGGACCCTGCCTCTGGAGAGTTTCAAGCACTATTTGCAGCAGGACTATCTGTTTCTGATTCACTTTGCCAGAGCTTATGCCCTGGCGGTCTACAAGGCCGACAATCTTGAGGATATGAAAGCGGCTTCTGACTCCGTGGCCGGGATTCTTTCAGAGATGAATCTTCATCTGGAGTATTGCGCTGAGTGGGGAATGACTGAGCAGGATGTGGTCAGTCAGCCAGAAGCCAGGGCTAATATGGCCTATACCCGCTATGTGCTTGAGCGAGGAATGGCAGGCGATATTCTGGATCTCCAGACAGCCCTCTCGCCCTGTGCGGTGGGCTATGCAGAGATTGGTCTGAGACTGATCAATGATCCGGCAACGAAAAGAGAAGGTAACCCCTATTGGAAATGGATCCAGACCTATGGGGGTGAGGAGTTTGTGCAGGGGGCTGTCAGACAGGTTGAAGCGATTGAAAAGCTGGCCGACAGTCGGTTTTCTGATGGGCGAATGGACTCTCTCTATCGTACTTTCAGGGAAGCTACCCGTCTGGAAATTGGCTTCTGGGATATGGGGCTGAATCAGACTTTTTAATGCCGAATCAGAGTGAGCTGAAGACAGCTTGCTCTGATCAGAATAAATACTCTCTTTCTAAAGAGTTCTTCCTATTGATCTGCTGCTTCTGAAGCAATAACAACCTATCTGCTTATCCCGCCCTGTGGCCTTTCGTGGTTTGAATACTGATCTACGTAATATTCTTTTCGATCCATTATCTGGAAAAACTAATAGTCCCTCATTTTGCTAAAAACATAAGATTTGTCGTTTATTTGTGTCCTTTAAGGGTTCTTGATGCCACAGAATTGGGTATCTCTTTTACCAATTTTTACCAGGTTTATAAAAAATTTACGCAATGAGTTGCGTTCAATGATTTCGTCAAAGGGAGGTTGCAGGGAGTTCAATAGGTAGCTGCATCTATTTTGTTGTCGTTTGCGAGAGTATTTGACCGCAGCTGTATAGGTATAAATATCGAGCAATACCGAATATTGAATGGGGGTATGAGTTTTAGTGATGTGATGATCGTCCCAGAACTTATAAGAATCCGCATATAACTGCTCGGTCATAGAATCACTTTTAATAATTCGTGATCACATATAAAAAGCAGAAAAAAGATCCAACAACACAACACATTGAGTTAGGAGTCTAGTGACCATGCAGAAGAAACTGCTTGCCACTTTAGTAGCTTCCCTTGTTGCCGGTCAGGCAATGGCCCTGGAAGTTTATAACGATGACGTTAACAGCCTGAGCATCGGCGGTAAGATCGGCGCTAAAACCATGAAGAGCAATGGTTCCGATGCTGAGATGAAAGATGCCAGCCCGCGTATCAACTTCAAGTACGCTCACAAGTTTTCCAGCGGCTGGACCGGTTCCGCTGTTGCTGAGTGGGGCTTCTACGCTGTTGACGGTGATCAGGACGACCAGTTCTTCAACCGTCTGGGTAACGTTGGCCTGAGCCACGACACCTACGGTGCCTTCACTGCGGGTAAAGCATGGTCCGTAACCTCTGACGTATCTGGCTGGACTGACCAGTTCGCCATCGGTGGTGGTGCTGCTATGGGTGTCTATAGCGGTCGTGATGGTCTGGTTTCTGACGATGAAGCAAGCCACGGTAGCGGTGACTCCGACGGTACCGCTCGTGCTGACGACGTAATCCAGTACCGCAACAGCTTTGGCGGTCTGAACGTTGGTATCCAATACCAGCTGAAAGGTACCGGTGGTAAGACTCAAGAACTGAAAAATGGCCAGCTGGTAACTGTCGACGGTACTCGTGATTCCAGTTACGGTGTTGCTCTGAGCTACGATCTGCCAATGGGTCTGTCTCTGGGTGCTACCTACAACGAAGCTAAGTACGCTGAAGAACTCGGCGCTCTGCCACTTTACAACGGTTCTGACAAGTCTACCTCTGCTACCGTTGGTGCCAAGTACGAAAACGAAGCTCTCTACCTGGCAGCTACCTACGGTCAGTTCGAAAACAAGACGGCTGTAGTTAAAGGTACTCTGGACAAAGAATCTACCGGTATCGAACTGTACGGTAAGCTGGCCCTGCCTCAGGTTGTTGAAGGTTTCTACCTGCAGTCTGGTTTCAACCAGCTGACGGCTGACGACACCTACACTGGTGACAAGACTGACGCTCAGTTCTCTGATTACATGGTGGGCGCCATCTATGAAACTGGCCCAATGCAGTTCGCTTTCGAATACACCCGTGGCGAGAAAGTTGCTGCTGATGGCAGTAAAGATCTGGACGACACCTACGCTGTACAGGCTCTGTACTACTTCTAATCCACAGAAGCAGTCAGCTTGACACTACGCAGTATTTGAGGAGGCGTATTCGGCTTCCTCAGACGCTGTCAAAAAAGGCGAAGCCCTATCCGGGTTTCGCCTTTTTGTTTTTCAGAAAACCTGAATCAGGAAGCTAAAGCTTCCCCAAAACTCAGACAGAAAGCTCTACCGCCTCCCCATACTGCTCACTCAGACAGCGATTCAATACCTGCATAAACTCTTCACCGTTGCTGTCAGCAAGCCACTGCCCTTTGTCTTCATCGTAATCAAAGTGAAAGCCGCCACCTTTTGCGGCCAGCCATAATTGCAGCACGGGTGTCTGCCGACTCAGAATGACTTTGGAGTTATCTTCACAGGTCAGAGTGAGAATGCCTGCGGCGGTTTCATAATCAATATCCAGCTCTGCCTCTTCTATGGCGTCTTCAAGGGCGACCATCAGGTCGTCCAGGAGGTCATGGTACTCACTTTCGTTCATCAGTGTATCCGTCAGTTAGGGCTATCGCCGCAGTTTGATGCAGATTATACTCAGCGGTTGATCATTGCTGAAACAGCCATTTCAAAGAATGGCTGTTCTGTGGTGAGTGACTATCCACACAGCCCTGAGCGAATCGGCTCATGGTAAAAAGTACAAGGAGCCTTTCATGAGAGCCCTCATTGCCCTCATGTTCACCACTCTTCTGCTTGCCGGGTGCGGTCAGAAGGGAGATTTGTATCTTCCAAAGGATGGTGACACCCAGCAGTTGACACATAGCGGGTCAGAGTAATCAGTCTCCGGGGAGAGACAGACAACCGAAGCGCAGAGATGCCCCAAGCGCATAGATGCCTTAAGCCCATAAAAGTAGAATAATGCTCCCCAGAAATTTCATGATAGAGAGTAAGACAGTCTGATGGATTGGTTTCCCAGTCGTAACGGTGAGCTTTACGCTGAACAGGTTCCCGTGACTCGAATTGCCGAACAGTTTGGTACCCCAGCCTACATTTATTCCCGTAAAGGGTTTGAAGAAGGTTTTAAAGCCTACAAACAGGCGCTGGAGGGTTGGCCTCACCTGATTTGTTACGCCGTTAAAGCGAATAGCAATCTGGCAGTTCTGAATGTTCTGGCAAAACTGGGGGCAGGTTTTGACATCGTGTCTGTAGGTGAACTGGAGCGGGTCATGGCCGCCGGTGGTGAAGCCTCCAAAGTGGTGTTCTCCGGTGTCGGCAAACAGCGTCATGAAATCAGAAGGGCTCTGGAGCTGGGGATTCACTGCTTTAATATTGAGTCAGAAACAGAGCTGGAAAGAATCCAGCAAGAAGCCAAGGCCATGGGCAAAGTGGCCGCTGTTTCTGTCCGGGTGAATCCGGATGTTGATGCCCGAACCCACCCTTATATTTCTACGGGTCTGAAAGACAACAAATTCGGTATTGATATCAAGGCTGCGCCTGCCGTCTACCAGCGGGCGGCTGAGCTGCCAAATATTGAAGTGGCAGGCGTGGATTGTCATATCGGCTCTCAGCTGACGACTAAAGAACCGTTTATTGATGCTCTGGACCGTCTATTGCTGCTGGTTGACCAGCTTCGTGAGATGGATATTATCCTCAAACATCTGGATATTGGCGGTGGCTTGGGTATTTCCTATGAAGAGCACGAGCAGCCACCCACACCTTCAGAATACCTGAGTCAGGTGAGAGAGCATCTGGCCGCCAATGAGCACCACAAGCATCTGAAAATTGTGGTTGAGCCCGGACGATCGATTGCCGCACAGGCCGGAATGTTGGTCACCGGGATTGAGCTGATCAAACAATCTGACCACAAGGCCTTCACCGTGGTAGATGCGGCCATGAATGATCTGCTGCGCCCCTCTATCTATAGCGCCTGGCATGGTATTGAGCCGGTTGTCAGTAACAACGAAAGAGAGGAACTCCTGTGCGATGTGGTCGGTCCAATCTGTGAGACCGGAGATTTTCTGGGTAAAGACAGAAAGCTGAGAGTGGCTGAAGGCGATTTACTGGCGGTCCGCTCTGCCGGTGCCTATGGCTTTGGAATGAGTTCCAATTATAATTCCCGCTGTCGCCCTGCTGAAATAATGGTCGATGGTGATCAGGTACATCTGGTTCGTCGCCGGGAAAAACTGGCTGCCCAGTGGGCTGACGAAATACTGCTACCAGAGGGATAACTACTGCGCTATGTTGTTGCACTTTACAAAAATGCATGGTTTGGGCAATGACTTTATGGTTGTTGACAGGGTCACCCAGTCTATTCGCATTACCCCGGAAAAAATTCGCAGCCTGTCCGACCGGAATTTTGGCATTGGCTTTGATCAGTTGCTCATGGTTGAGCCGCCCACTGATCCGGATATGGATTTCCGTTATCGGATTTTCAATGCCGATGGCAGTGAGGTGGAGCAGTGTGGTAATGGTGCCCGTTGTTTTGCCCGTTTTGTCAGGGACAAGAAACTGATTGGGCGCGACACCATCAGGGTGCAAACCTCCGGTGGCAATATGGAACTCACCATCGAGGACAATGGTGATGTGACGGTGGACATGGGCGTTCCCGGGCTGGAGCCTCAGCAGATTCCGTTCAAGGCGTCGTCCACACAAACCACCTATGACCTGGATGTAAACGGAGAGAGTCTGACAGTCGGGGCGGTTTCCATGGGCAATCCTCATGCCGTGTGGCAAGTGGACGATATTAATCGGGCACCGGTTGAATCTATGGGCCCCAGGCTTGAAGGTCATAGTCGTTTTCCCAGACGTTGTAATGCCGGTTTTATGCAGGTACTGGATGCCGGAGAGATCAATCTCCGGGTTTATGAGCGGGGTGTGGGTGAGACCCTGGCCTGTGGTTCCGGTGCCTGTGCGGCGGTAGTAGCGGGTCGTTTGCAAGGGTTACTCAATGAAGAGGTTCGGGTTAATCTTCCGGGCGGCACTCTTCAGATTCGTTGGCCGGGAAAAGGTTGCTCGGTTATGATGACCGGGAGTGCTACCCGGGTATTTGAAGGACAAACACGGATATGACAGACTCGTCAACCAGTGATACAGCCCTGAGCAAGAGGAACGCTGGCGTAGCAAACCAGGCCACTTCTATAACGGCGGATCAGGTAATTCGGTACCTGAAAAGCCATCCTGACTTTTTTATGAATCAGGATGAACTGCTGCTGGATCTCAAAATCCCCCATGAAAGAGGGGCAGCTATTTCACTGGTTGAACGTCAGTTACAACTGTTACGGGAGCACAATCTTGAGTTGCGACGCAGGCTTGGCAAACTGGTGGACGTTGCCCGGGATAACGACCGTCTTTTTGAACAAACTCGCAAACTGGTGCTCGGTCTTCTGGAAAGTCAGGATCTTGAGCAGGCGACCGAAACACTCAAGGACGGTCTGGAGCAGGATTTTGAAATCGACTTTCATTCCCTGATTCTGTTTACCCGCCAACCAGCCAATCTTACCATTCGGGAAGAAGATCCCGGGACCGCGGATGAGATTCTGGGGGATCTGCTTTCGGGCTTCAGTGATAGACAATCTTCCGGCCAGAAAGTCATTTGTGGTCGAATGAGAACCCGTGAGCTGGAATTCCTGTTTCCGGAGCACCACGGGGAAATCGGTTCATTAGCCCTGGCACCGTTGAACTTTCCGGACAACGTCGGCATTCTCGCCCTGGGTAGCCGGGATGAAAATCATTTCCGTGCCTCCATGGGTAGCCTGTTCATTGGTTATCTCAGTGACGTCACCAGCCGTGTCGTGAGTCGTCTCATCTGAAGCAGACGCCAGCGCCGTTTATTCAGTCTGGTCAGACGGTTAATCATTGTTTGCAGCTTGCTGAGTGCTGAAAGGTTGTCTGCAGACAGGGCACGTTCTTATTCCGTTATGATACATCGCAATGGCGCATTCTCTATGAACTTTGTGGGAACAGGGCAATATCTGGCAGCCGCTGAAGGCATCTTCCAGGCAGATGCAGCACTCATCATGGCCTGAGTTTAGGCGGCATTTGTGATTGCCATCCAGCCTTTTGTCCAGGCAGACACCGCAAACATCACAGTGAAAGGATTTATCCGCGTGTATTCTACAAACACCGCATTTATCGCAGTGGAACGGTTTTTTTTCCATACTGGTGAAGTGTTTGCATTTTGCGCAGTAATATGTGCACATTTGCTCATCACATCCCGGGCATATCTGGGAGTTTTCTGTAATTTCTCCCTCATATCCACATAGAGAACACTTAAGCCGCATTGCCTGAACAGCCCTGACTTCAGTTTCACATGAATCCTCGTCTTCGTTATGACACCTTTGGCAGGGGAAATACCCCGGGCAGCAGGCAAAACCCACGTAGCAGAACCTTTGGTAATGTTTGCACACTGGCTTTCGGGATTCTTGCTGCGTTTGCTGAAACTCCTCATTCGACCAGAGTGACTGCTCATCGGACGGGTTGACCTGCACATTGTCGGTGTTCGGCTGATCATTCAACGGGCTTGCCGCCTCATTTTGGATGATCGTCTGCTGCTGGGAAGTACGACGTACTATGTTATTGCCAGGCATCAATGGATTACTGGTTGCTGTCATCTGATGGTATGCTTGATCGGTCTCATCGTACATTGAACGTTGTTGTATAAGCTTATCCTTCGTTATTTGAAGTTCTGCCTCCAAGCGTCTGCTGTCAGATTCGAAACACTCCACGCAGCCCCGTAACCCGTTATTATCTCTCTCTAACTCCTGATTCTTTATAGTTAACTCTTGATTCTCTGCGCTTAAATGTTGCTTCTCTATAGTTAATTTTTGATTCTCTATTCTTAATCCTTGATTCTCTGTTATTAACGATTGAACCTGTGCAGTTAGCTCTTTAATTTGCTGCCTTTTTTTGTCTTCTCTTTCCCGGGCGATTTTATCCGGTTCAAATGCTATTCCATCCTTGCGGTACTGATTTACAGCATGTTCTAACTTTTCCAAACTACGCTCTAAATTTTGAAGCTCATGGTCTTCGGGGTGGTCGCCTGTATTAAATGTATTTCCCGAAGTCATCAACGGAGGGGTAGTTCGTTCCCGAAAATCCCTCGTCTGTGCAGGTATAGCTGTCTGGGAATAAGGTTGTTCAACTAAAAGGGAACGATTGGTCGAATGTCTATTTAAGAAGTTTGGATTTACCCCCCGCGCTTCCCGGTCAGGTCGGTCTTGTGCCCGTTTGGTTTGATAATCAACATACGGAGGTAATGAATGTAATCGCTTTTGAGAAGAATCATTTGACCGATCAGCAAGGACTCGCTGCTTTGGTTTTGCTCCCTGCTGTAAGTATTTGTCATTGGATGGTTTAAGACTGTTGGAAGAGTCAGAAGCAATGTCGTGGCCATTTAATGGCTGGATGGAATCGGTGTATGCATTTCCATGGCTGGCCATTGTTTTGTTGGAGGTATGACCACTGTTGCTGATTGCAAGCTCTTGCAGCGAAGATTTTTGAAGTAAAGGTTCTTTTGATGAAGAGAAAGGTTGCAGCTGGATGACCAGACTATTTGAAAAGTGTACTAATGCATCGGAAGACGGGTGCTGCACAAATTGTTTTATGATCTCCAGAAAAGTGCCGGGAAATGTAAATGATTGTGAACGAGTCATAATATCACGGCATATGGCCTGGTCAGATATTTTCCCTAACACTTCAATAACAGGTCCAAATGGGTTTGCATAGAGCAGGAACAGTTGAACAAAGTATTCAGTGAAGCAAGACTTCTCAAAGTCTCCTATGGGTGGCTGTGTCCCGGATTGATTGACCTTATGGATTATGTCCTCAACAATCTTATACAAAATCCTCAGGTTGTTATTGCCAGGTTCGGGCATTGCCAGCCCAGCTGGAAGTATCTGTTGAAGGGCAGTCGGAATGTCAAAATCATTCAAGGTCCGTGTTTTATTGCTTGTGGCTTCTATCAGCTGTTTGATAAAAGAGTTGCGCGATGAATTTTCTTTGAAAGAACGCTGCAGTTCCAGTGCCGCCTCAAGAGGCGTGACAGAATGACCTCTGTTGTTGGTGCCTATCGTTTCCAGAAGCTGCAATCGATGAGGCATGTCTAGCTCATCCATTATTTGTCTCAGCAACAAAGCGGCATCGGGATGGTCGCTTTCAATGATCGCTATAAGTTGGTTCGCAAGTTCCTGAAGGTCTTGAGTCGGAGCATTCTTTTCGCTCTCCTCTCCATTGTCGTCTTTTCTCTTATCTCCACCACCCGTGTCTTTATCGCTTTCTCCCGGTGATCTGCTTTCCTGATCTTCAGGTTCAAATTTTTGCTCTTTTTGATGATCGTTATTTTCGTCCTTTGATTCTCTGTCTGGCAGCCTGTCAGAGGGTTCACCA
Organism: Endozoicomonas sp. SESOKO2; assembly: GCF_024606245.1. Taxonomy (NCBI): domain Bacteria; kingdom Pseudomonadati; phylum Pseudomonadota; class Gammaproteobacteria; order Oceanospirillales; family Endozoicomonadaceae; genus Endozoicomonas; species Endozoicomonas sp. SESOKO2. The sequence goes on along the minus strand of NZ_JAHHPQ010000542.1, from coordinate 5,687 downwards.
TCTCCATTACCCGCTTTTAAGCCACCAGCATGATGTGTCTTCAACGCTGTGCGCTCAAGAAATAGTTTTAAACAGCCAAGCTGCCACTGAAGGTTCTCGCTGAGCGGACAAGAGCTGGAGGCACGCTGGAAGAGGGTGTTCCAGAAATGAACATCGGTCAGTTGCTCAATACTCAGGAAATCAAGCCAACTAACAGATATAACGGCTTCACTGGAAGAGCCATCGGCATTAACGCGTGTAATCTTCAAACGCGCCGGGGATGGCTGTGCCTCAAACGAGATAGAATCCTTGCCTGCGAACATCAGCCATGTAATGACGGGCTTCAGGACAAGCAGATCGATTTCGAATAATCCTGATGGCCAGCCACCTCTGCCTCCCCAGGGTGGAGGGGGAAACGAATAGAAGAAGCCCCCGTTGCCGCCTCCGGGGAAATCGGCGTTGCCAGCCAGCTTGTCTCCTGCCAATGCCACTGTGTTATTCCGGGTTTGCCCGGATTCCAGACCACTCTCTGTCATATTGTCGGGATAGGTCAGAAGGGTCAGTGGGGTAGTATGGTTTTTGCTGTTCAGGAGTTGATGGGGGCTTACATAAGCCAGTTCTGGCCTGTCTGCCGTCGTGGATTTCAAGCGAACAAGTGTGCCATTTTTAGAGGTCTGCTGGAAAACGGTCGTTTGTTTCCTGTTCAATATCACCAGTTGATAGCAGTAGTCGCCCGGGTTGTTTGTTATCATTATTGCGATACTGCCCGAGTCTGCTGACACCACAGGTGTCTTGAAGCAAAGCATGCTGTTCTGGTCATCGAAACTTTCCGGAAGTAACAAACTCAGTTGCCACTGACTCACACTTTGGGGATCTGTGCCATTATTGATTTCAACCCGGAGCTTGTGACCATCGGAATGATGCCAGTCAATGAGGGTTGAGGAATGACATAAAGGCATAACCACGATAGCTAGCAGGCAAAGAACAAATGCTATGGAAAAGCGGTAAAACTGCATCAAAATCTCACTAAATAACTTGTGCCAATGAAACCCACTTCGCCCTCCTTGTCTGATAGAAAACGCCAGGACAATCTGTGTCGGTTTTCTGCTCTGGAAAAATAAGGGAGCATCATTGGCTAATCTTTTTATTCTCGGTAGGAACAAAGAATAGCCAAGAATTCCTGAATTGCTATTTGGATTACTCGTCCTATGTTACAAATCCTTCGGCATCATCAACCTCTTCAACGGCCCAATACTGGTATTCAATCCGGTCAGACGGTTGATCATTGTTTTAAGTTATTCAGTAAATACAGGGCCTCTGCAAACAGGGCAGGTTCTTATCCCGTTTCGAAGCATTGCAATGGCGCAATGCTTATGAATTTTGTGAGAGCAGGGTAATATCTGGCAGCCGCTGAAGGCATCTTCAAGGCAGATGCCGCAACGGTCGTGCGCTGAGCCTGGTCGGCATTTGTGATTGCCCTTTAGCATTTTATGCATGCAGACACCGCAAACATCACAGTGAAAGGATTCACTTGCCTTCATCCGGCAAATACCGCATTTATGGCAGTGGAACGGGTCGTTATATTTTGAGGTGAAGTGTTTGCATTTTGCACAGTAATATTCCGACATTTGCTCTTCGCAGTTCGGGCATGTTTGGGAGTCTTCCGTAATTTCTCCCTCATATCCACATATAGAACACATAAACCGTATTGCATGAACAGCCTTGAGTTCAGCTTTACATGAACCCCTGTCGTTGTGACATCTATGGCAAGGGAAATACCCCGGACAGCAATCAAAACCCACATAGCAGAATCTTTGGAAATGTTCGCACACTGGCCTTCGGGATTCTTGCTCCGGTAACTGCTGCAACTCCTCATTCGACAAGACTGACCGCTCATTGGACGGGGTGAGCTGCTCATTGAAGGTGTTCAACGGCTGAGGAGCCAAAGAGCCGCCGTTGCCCGGCATAACCGGGCTGGCTGCTGCCGTCGGCAGGTATTCTCCGGAGGTGATATTGCTTGCTGATGTTAGTTCCAAGTGGCCGCTAGACGAGCTTGCCTGCTCATTCAACGGGCTTGTCGCCTCATTTTGGATGGTCGTTGCCCGTGTAGCACGGTGCATTGCGCAATTGCATCTCTCCGGCCTGCGTTCTGCCATCTGATGGTATGCTTGATGAGCCCTGTCGTGCAAACGATGTTGTATAAGCTCATCCCTCGTTATTTGAAGTTCTGCCTCCAAGCGTCCGATGTCAGTTTCGTAACACTCCACGCAGCCCCGTAAACCCTGATTATCTCTATCTAATTCCTGATTCTTTATAGTTAACTCTTGATTCTCCGCATTTAAGTGTTGATTCTCTGCATTTAAATTTTGATTCTCTGCATTTAAATTTCGATTCTCTGCATTTAAATTTTGATTCGCTGAATGTAAATTTTGATTCTCTTTATCTAAATTTTGCTTCTCTAAGTTTAATCCCTGATTCTCTGTTATTAACCATTGATTCTGTGATGTTAACCATTGATTTTGTGTTGTTAACCACTGAATCTGTGCAGTTAACTCATTAATCTGCTGTCTTTTTTGCTCTTCCTTTTCCCGAATGTTTCTATACCGTTCAAATTCTCTTCTATCTTTTTGGAACTGACTTACAACACGTTTTAACTTTTCCAGACTACGATCTAAATTTTGAGGTTCATGAATTTCGGGGCTACCGTCCGCATTAAATGTATTTCCCGGATTTATCAATGGGGTGGCTGCAAGCAGTCGCGGGGTACCACTCCTCCGTGCAGGGGAAGCGTTTTGGGGATGAGGTTGGTCAACTAAAAGGGAATGGTCGTTCGAATGTTTTCTTAAGAAATTTGGATTTATTCCCGGAACTTCCCAGCCAAATTGGTCCTGTGTCAGGTTGCTTTGATGATCACCATAGGAACGAAGTGAATATGATCGCATTCGCGAAGAGTCATTTGACCGATCAGTACGGGCAGGCTGCTTTGGCTTTGCTCCCTGCAGTAAGTACTTATCAGTGGACGTTTTAAGAGAACTGGTGCCAGAGCCAGAGGCACTGTTAAATGGCCGGATGGTATGGGTGAATGTGTTTCCATGGCTGGCCATTGTTTCGCTGGAGGTATTATTGCTGTTACATCCTGATTGACGTTCATCAGATGCAAAGCCGCCACTGACTATTGTTTCGTTGGAGGTGCTATCGCTGCTACATAGGGATTGACGTTCATCTGATGCTGAGCAACCACGGGCCATTGTTCCGTTGGAGGCATTATCATTGTTGCTGATCACAGGCTTTTGTAGTGACAGTTTTTGAAGTGAAGGCTCTCGTTGTGAAGGTTCTTTTGTTGCAGGGAAAGATCGCAACAGCATCATCAGGCTATTTGAATAGCGTACAAAATTAAAGTAAGACGGGTGCTGCTCAAATCGTGTGAAGATCTCCTGAAAAGTACTGGAATATGTAAATGGATGAGCGCAGAACAAAATATCACGGATTATGGTTACGTCGGATATTTTCCCCAACAGTTCATAAATAGTTCCAAATGGGTTTTCGTAGAGCAGGAACAGTTGAACAAAGTGCTCAGTAAGACAAGACTTTTCAAAGTCTCCCATAGGCGGTTGTGTGTCAGATTGATTGACTCTTCGGATTATGTCCTGAACAATCTTGGACAAAATGCTCAGGTTGTTGTCGCCCGCTTCGGACAGTGCCTGGTCAGCCAGAGGTATTTTTTGGAGGGCAGACGGAATGTTAAAATCATTCAAAGTACGTGTCTTATCGGTTGTAGATTCTATCAGCTGCTCAATAAACCGGTTACGCAATGAACCCTCTTTGAATGAACGCGGCAGTTCCAGTATCGCCTCAAGAGGCGTGACAGGAGTCCCCCTGTTGTTTGTGCCTTCTGTTTTCAGAACCTGCAAACGCTGAGGCATGTCCAGCTCATCCAGTATTTGCCCCAGCTTAAAAACGGCATCGGGAGCGTCGCTTTCAATGATGGCTATAAGCTGGTTCGCAAGTTCCTGAAGGTCTTGAGTCGTAGCCTTTTTTTCACTCTCCTCTCCATTGTCGTCTTTGCTGTCATCTCCACCTTCTCTGTCTTCATTGCCTTCTCCCGATGATCGGCTCTCCTGGCCTTCGGGTTCAAATCTCTGCTCCTTTTGATGATGGTTATCTTCGTCTTTTGATTCTTTGTCTGGAACCCTGCCAGAGGGTTCACCATCCCCATTACCTGCCTTCAAACCACCTGCATGATCTGTCTTCAAGGCTGTACGCTCAAGAAATAGCTTTAAACAGTTAAGCTGCCACTGAAGGTTTTCGCTGGCCGGGCAAGAGGTGTCACCACGCTGGAAGAGGGTGTTCCAGAAGTGAACATCGGTCAGTTGCTCACTATTCAGGAAATCAAGCCAACCAACGGGTATAACGGCTTCACTGGAAGAACCATCGGCATTGACGCGTGTTATTTTCAGACGTGTCGGGGATGGCTGTTCCTCAAGCGAGGCAGAATCCTTGCCTATGGACAGCAGCCATGAGATGACCGGTTTCAGGACAACCAGGTCGATTTCGAATAATCCCGTTGGCCAACCCCCTCCACCTCTCCAGGGTGGAGGGGGAGGCAAATAAAAGAAGCCCCCGTTGCCGCCACCGGATAAATCGACGTTGCCAGCGAGTTTGTCTCCTGTCAACGTTCGTGTGTTGTTCCGGGTTTTCCCGGTTTCCAACCCAAGGTCAGTCAGGTTTTCGGTGTAGGCCAGAAGGGTGAGTGGGGGAGTATGAGGTTTGCTGCTCAGGGGTGGGTGGGTGTTTACGGAAGCCAGTTCTGGCCTGTCTGCCGTCGTGGATTTCAAACGAACAAGTGTGCCATTTTTAGAAGCCTGCTGGAAAACGGGGGTTTGTTCCCCGTTCATTATCACTAGTTGATAGCAATAGTTGCTCAGGTTATTCGTTACTGGTAGCGCAATACTGTTCGAGTCCGCTGGCACCACAGGTGTATTAAAGCAAAGGACGCTGTTTTGGTCATTGAAACCTTCCGGAAGCAGCAAGCTCAATTGCCACTGATTTACTTCCTGTTGCGGATCTGTACCCTCATTGATTTCAATCCGCACCTTGTGCCCATCGAAATGATGTCGGTCAATCAGGGTTGAGGAATAGCATAATGGCACATCCGCCAAAGCTAGCAGGGAAAGAACAAATGCTATGAATAAGCGGTAAAAATGCATTCAAATCTCACTAAACAACTTAAGTCAATAATAACAATCCTATCCTCTTCGTTTGATAGAAAACGCCACTACAATCTGTACTGACTTTCTGCCTTGGAAAAATAAAGGAACATCATTGGTCATTCTTATTATTCGTAGTAAAACAAGAGAATAGCCAAGAATTGCTGAATTGTTATATGGATTACTTGCCCTGTGCTGCATAGCCCTCGGCAGCATCAATCTGAAAGTATCCTGCAAGGCTTGGCACCAAGCTGCTAATATGAAGCGAACACCCGCTGCGACTATTAAATTCGGTCAGATGATTAATTATTGTTTTTATCTTAACGGAGTGTATAGAAGGTATCTGCACACGGGGCAGGCTCTTATCCTGTTTCGAATCATCGCAATTCTGCAATTTCCATGAACTTTGTGGGAGCAGGGTAGTATCTGGCAGTCGTTTTCCATACTGGTGAATTGTTTGCACTTTGCACAGTAATATTCCGACATTAACGCGTTGCATTC
>NZ_JAHHPQ010000541.1:0-16422 GCF_024606245.1 Endozoicomonas sp. SESOKO2 | reverse complement strand
AACGTGAGAAGTTCAAAGAGGTTGATGCGTTTATTGCAGAACAAAAAGCATTCAACAAAGCGATTGACCGGCGTTTTGGCAAAAGCGAAGAGCTTCTGATCCAGATCGTGAACCACCTCGTCGGCAAGTAACACGCTAACTAACAACACGCTCAACAGGACGCACATACTGTGCGCCCGACAGCTTTGCGGTTAGGTGCCTGTCTATATCTACCAACCAATACATCTCAAACGTAAATGGGCAACAAACGTTGAGAGTGTTATATATAACAGCGTTGCAATTACGCCATGATCGATATATGTGTTTACTCCAATTAGGAAGAATGATGTACTCAGAAGATCCCTTAGCGGCTCATTAAGTGTTAAATAGTAATATGATATAACACAAGAACTAGAAGTTCTGCTTAAATAAACAGCTATCAAATTAGTTGTTGCATTATCTTCAAAACAATAATCAGATATCCTTTCTAAAAAAACATTTATAAAGGTTGTAGGCAATATAACAACCAGAAAATCCCCTACCGAGGACAATAAATTCGCAAAAACAAATTCCAATACGCTAGAGTTTTTTATGAACAAATCAATTTCATTTAAGTCATACTTGTTTTTTGTGAAAACCACATTAGATGCTGTGCTAACTGCTATATAAACAACACTGTTAATAATACCAAAAGTTACAAACTGTGGATTTTTTTCTAAATTTATTATTTGAGAAAAATTGACCTGAGGTTGTTTTTGAGTGTACTCATGAGCGAACAAGTATGGACAAAATACTAATAGACACAACAGTAAAGACACGTGTTTCACCTAATGCACTCCTGAGTTTCAAATGCTCAGAATAGCACCTAACACAAAAAAGAACGGGCGGCCCTGGCAAAGAATCACGTTAAGCCTACCGCCTCAGGCCGCTTCACCCTGAAAGATTTTGCCTTCGATAAACAGGAAGAAACATCATCATTGTCGGGTCTGCCCGATAAAAAAGCTCAGTGCCTGCGCAAACCTGATCAACCCTCGCGTTCCGTAGTGCTCCGTTACAAACTGGAAGGCTACAAGAAGCCCAATGCTCTGCAGCTGATGAAAGACAGGATCGACAGCCCGGCAGGAAAACGGATTTACAGAAAACGACTCGCCATTGCCGAGCCGCCTTTCGGCCATATGCAGGAGATGGGACTCACCCGGTTCACGTTTCGAGGACGGCCCAAGGTCAATGCCCGGTGGCAGTTGACGTGCACTTTGCACAATCTCAAGAAAGTCCATGGTTCTGGCGGCGAGAAACTGCTAAAGCGGATGGAGAAGATCAAAAAGAAACGCTGAAACGACACTGATCGGTGTTTGTGTGAACAGTTTGCCCCACCAGAAGCGCCTGCAGTGTTCTGAACAGTTCTCAGACTGGTAATAAGCCAGAATGGAAAATTTATAAATTAACCGGGAGCCTGAAGATCACCGATCAGCACTCGCTAATAACAAGAGCCGCAAATTTTACGGCTTTGTTTTTGGGTTTTTCTACAGGCTCGTTATGTTGCAAAAATAATAGTAAAAGTAGCATTTGGTTCAATAGAGTGGCCAAATGAACAAAATTTTAGCAAAGATACTCTTTACCTCTTCAGTATTCCGGTAAGCCCCTCCAAAACAAAACAAAACAAAACATTGAGACCGTACATATCAATTGCGTCGTGTCGCCAGCAAGCTGGCTGGGACGCGGCCTGTGGCGGCGCCCCACACGCGGGAACTTTATGCGCTTTGATATAAGAACATATCACAATAAAAGGAAGGCCCACTAATCAGTGAAGGGTTAAACTGGGCCAGAGGCTTCTTTGATGCTGATAACTAGCTATCCACTAAAAAGCCTCAAACGAGGAAGTCAACTACCCGCCCTAAAGGCTATCTCTTAATCAGATCTCCACACCCCGTGTCATCCGGTAGGTGTGGAGACGGTCTTGCAGTTTCGCCCAGCCTTCCCAAACAACTAACCATCCGGGAATGCTTGTTCGTTAAGAGCCACACCAGCCACCCGCTTTCGCTATGGTTTGGTTTACGACGATTTCGCTAAACCCGGAAACCCTCACAGGCAGAGGCTCAAGCCTTGATTCCGAGCAGCATCGGGAAGCTCCGCAATGGCTAAGCAATAATAAAGTCAGCAGCCCTCTGAGGATCTGTATAGAATATTTCAGTTCGCTGAATTTTGGTAAAAAGCACTTCCTGCCTGAGGAGCCTGTCTATAATGAGCCTGCATACCAATCTGACAGGAAGGTTAAGGAACACGAATCTGCGCAAGAGTCATGGACTTTTCCCGGTTTTTGAAGCCGTTGTTAACTCTCTGCAAGCCCTTGAAGAAAACGACAATCTGCTCACAGGCGGCACTGTGACACTCAAAATACTACGCAGTCAGCAGGCTTCCTCTGAGCTTGACAACTCTGAGTACTGCTCAGAAATAGTCGGCTTTGAAATTCACGATAATGGCATAGGCTTCAACGAAGAAAACATGGCATCATTTGAAACCCTTGACTCTGATCATAAAATAGGAAAAGGGTGCCGGGGAGTGGGTCGTTTATTATGGCTCAAAGCATTCGATAGGGCGGATGTTACCAGTGCCTTCAAATCAGACTCGTCAGGTATCATTAAACGGCAATTCTCGTTCACTGCCGCTCAGGGGATAAAGACTCAGAATCATGAGCCTGACCCGAATGGCGAAGGGCCTTTCTCTATCCTCACACTATCTGGATTCGATAAAAAGTATCGTGATGCCTGCCCAAAAACGGCGACCAGCATCGCTAATGCTTTATTAGAACATTGTCTTTGGTATTTTGTCAGAGAATATTCTGTACCTCGTATAACTATAAAGGATGGGACAGAAACTATTGCGCTGGAAAACTTGTTTGACCAGTACATGCATAGCAAAGCCAGTAAAGAAAGTATCGATATAAAAGGCTATGCGTTCAGGCTCACCCATATAAAATTTCATGCTTCGACCAAAAAGAAGCACTCTCTCGCCCTTTGCGCAGCTAACAGGCTGGTGCAGGAAATTCCCATTAGTCATCAAATCCCGGGGCTGTTTGGCAAAATATCGGATGAGGCTGGTGAGTTCATCTATACCTGCTATATTTCATCCGACTATCTGGACGGCCATGTTCGTCCCGAGCGCACTGCATTTGATATAGCTGATGATATAGGGGGGATTCTTGAGGATGTCGAAGTCAGTTTCAAAGATATGCAACGTCATGTTCTGGCCAGAAGCAAGCAGTACCTGAACAATTATCTGAGTGAAAACCTCAAGGCCGGTCGTGAGAGAATCAACCAGTTCGTCTCAGAAAAAGCCCCCAGATACCGACCGGTAATGCACCTGATCAATCAGCAGGAGTTTTCTGTTGACCCCAGAATGAGCGATAAAGAACTTGATACATTGTTGCATAAACAGTATTCCGACATTGAGCGTCAGTTGCTGGCAGAGGGTCACGAGATAATGAATCCGGCCATTGAAAGTGACATGGACTTATATCAGAAGAAACTGAAAGCATACCTCAAAAAAGCAGAGGATTTTAAGAAGTCAGACCTGGCCAGCTATGTCTCTCATCGACGTGTAATTCTTGATTTGTTAGAGAAATACATTGGACAAATGGACAACGGGAAATATGTTCATGAAGAGCTGATTCATCAGCTTATTATGCCTATGCGGAAAACCTCTGAAGAAGTCTCCACAGATGCCTGCAACCTCTGGCTTATTGATGAAAGACTGGCTTTCCATGATTTTCTGGCCTCCGATAAATCACTTCGATCCATGCCCATTACGGATGATAGTTCTACGGAAGAGCCTGACTTGTGTGCACTGAACATTAACGACAATCCCATTTTGGTTTCTGAAAAAAAATCAATGCCCTTAGCCTCTCTGACAGTGGTTGAGATCAAGCGACCTATGAGGAATGATGCCTCAGAGGGAGAAGATAAAAACCCTATTGAGCAGGCTCTTGGCTACCTGAAGCGCATCCGTGAAGGTAAGGTAAAAACCACATCAGGCAGACCTATCAGGAACAGTCAGGAAATACCCGGCTATGTCTATGTCATTAGCGACCTGACCCCAACCATGGTAGAACGATGCGAGCTGGCGAGCCTGACCGAAACTTGTGATGGAATGGGTTTCTTTGGTTATAACAAGCCTCGAAATGCTTACATTGAAGTCATATCTTATGATCGCCTACTGCAATCAGCAAAAGAGAGAAACCGGGCTTTCTTTGACCAGCTCGGCTTACCTGCGTAATGAAATCTACCTTTAGCCGGTTCAACCACTCACCCGGCAAAGGAAGTCGAAACCAACGCCACACTCCGGGCAGCAGTCGGCGAGATCGATGGGGAAACCGACGTTTGAAGCTTGTTTTCAAACTGGTTAATACTCTGGATGAGAACATTCAGGTCATCATGTTGAAGGCTGCCACCGCCGTAACGAATACCGGTCAGGCGCGGCTGGTGAAAACTGTCTTTTCCTGATTTAGATTTCCCGGTGATATAAAACAGATCCGCCGCTTCTTCACCCTCATGTTTCACTTTCACTTCAACTTCAACAACGCCATGACTTTCCGTTAAAGTGATTTTATTGATAGCCACATCGCCAAAATCCAGCTCCAGATTTCCCTCTCCCAATACCTGTATAAGGTCTCTGCCTCCCCATTTTTCGTATTTATAAACCATTTTCCCCGGGGATCGATGCCTTATATGGTCATCGTCCGGCCCTGATTGAACCTGCCCATTCGAGGCAGATGAGCCCAGCTCAAGGGTGTTGGCAAGATCATTTCCCTTTAACAAAACATCTGTCTTACTGTCCCATTTAAAATCCCTGATCTCTTTAAGAAGCACATCCAGTGCCTGACCCGATGTAACCCGTTGCAGACCAAGATCGACCTCTACCGGCTGATTGTACTCAGCTCGCATTGAAGCGGCCGGGCCCTGACACTGCATGTAACAGTCGATAGCGTCTCCATAAGAAAGGGGCGTTAACTGAGGGATCTTGTAATCGTCATCCGTCGTTGAACCTGTTACATTACAGGGCAAAAAGCATTCATGCTGTATGGGCAAAGGAGAAGCAGGAGAGGCACCAGTTGGCACCAGAGGCGTACAGGACGCAGAGCAGTTTACCCCCGATAGCGACCATTGATCACCCTGAAGAACCAGCGGTTGGGGTGCCTGCTGATTCTCAAGCAATTCGACAGAACTTTCATTGCACTGAAGCCTATTGTACGAGAACTGACTTTTATTACCGGTAGCTGAAGCAGGCAAGCCACTGGCAAAACAAGGCAGGGTCTCAAGCTCCTTGAACACAGGCTCATCCGAGTTTGCTCTGCCAATCAGCTCACTTAACCCCGTTATCTTTGGTAATTCAGGCGACTCCTGTTTAAGAACAGTCAATGGAAAATCAGGAAACTCAAGGGGTGGAACACTTGGCTCTAATGGGGTGGGAGTCGGTGTTACCTGAATAAACTGAGTGCTTTTTGTGGGGGTAAACGGATTTTCGACGGTAGCTACAGGCTTTGCAGTTGAGGGTACCGGAGCGATGGTGGCGTTCACCGAACTGGCAGCATCAGGGCTAACCGCTGACGCCTTCAATTCAGCATCTTCCCGGAAGCTTCCTAAAGGTGTCATGCCCTTGCTCTCAACAAAGGCCGTATGCCATTGATCCAGAGTTAAGAGCTGCTGACCCACAGTGACCGTCTTTGGATTGCCCCCTTTGACCACCACTCCCAGCTCAGGGGAATCGATTCGTTTTAACCGGGTCAACTTTCCTGTGGGTGTTTCTGCCAGCAAACGTGCGGTTCTGGCGTTAACGCTGTCAGCCACCAAAACCACAGCGTCCAGCCAACCCCTGGCATTGTCGCCTATCTGCGTTCTGCTGCGCATAGCCACAGGCAGAGGGGCAAGCGTTTCAGACTGGATAAGCCGGCCATTTTGATAAATCATCAAATGGCTTTGATCCTGGGACACCAGCAGGTGCGTTTTTTTGCCCGCTGGGAAAAAGTCGTTGGCCACGATCCTTCGTTCACTCCCCTCAGCAGGCAATACCCTGATAACCAGATCCTTCCCCTGACTGACCAACAGGGTCATTGACCCCTTGTCGCTGTCCGACAAGTCAGAAAAATCAAACAACTCAACCTCGGCAGAAACAGACGCATCAGGACTCACAAAACAGGACAGCGTCATCTCTCCACCCGTCAGGGTATTTTCAAACGTTGTTACTGGCTCAAACTTTTGAACCATCAGGTCAGATAACCTGATGCCCGGATGGTTAAAATGGACGTTATCAAGCCCGGTCCCATCGTCCTTGCAGAAGAGGGTCACCGAGTGCCAACCGGTATCCAGTAGTCGGACAGTCCCGCTGCCACCCACGACAATGCTTTCCAACTTAGCCCCGGTTTTAACCTGCACATCACCGAGGGTAACCGTTAACCGGGTCACCTCCGGTGGTGGGATGAATTGGCCGGAACCGGGTACCTGCCAGTGGACGAACTCAAATCCGGACACTGAGCCTTGCACCTGCCCATCAACGACAATGTGCTGATGGTTTCCGTCCACAATAAACGACGCACCGACAGTGACCACAGGGGCAAGCACCAGTGAATCATATCCCTCACCGCCTCCGAGATAATCCCAGCGTACATCCGTTACCGTGAACTGATCATCACCGCCCAGCCCAAAAAAGGCACCCGTCTCGCCTGATGAGTGCCAGTTATCAGCATCCGGAGTACCCAGGCGTACTGTGCAGTTTGATGAGGACCCGGCATTGTCATTTAATGGGCAGAACCCAGCCGTTTTCTCAAAGACATTACGGGCACTCAGCTGCAGCAAGTGTTCATCACTGATGTCCGAGCCGGAAAGCAACACCCGACCGTAAGCCCTGGCCAAGCCACGCCAATCCATGGCCGACATGGAACAGACTGCCTTCGCCCCTCTGGTGGGCAGAAGCGTCTGGCAGCTTACTGTGACTAATGGATGATGACTCTCATAGTCATCCCAGGCAACGGGCCACAACTGACCCAACGTCATGCCCAGGGGAAAATGGTTCCCGCCAAAGAACAGCATCAACTGCCCCTGACGTTCCAGCACCCTGACATCTTCAAGTCTTGCACTGTTGAGGATTTTTGATGGTTTGGGAAAATCGCGGGTGAGCGACCAAACGTCTTCCGACAGCAGAACCCGATGATTGAGTTCGATACGCTCAACCCGGTTTAAATGATTGCTATTAAAATAACCCTGGTAGCGTCTCCGATCCGAAATGCCGGTCAAAGAAGCGGTTTCCAGGCTTTCGCCATCCTTGAAAAGATAAATCAACAAATCATCATTCTGTTTGCGAAAAACAGCCTGGTTATCCCGATTAACCTTCACCACCAACAAGTCGGCACGCCCCGGAGCCTCGACAATCTCACTGTAACCATCCCCCTGCTGAAACAACCCCTTTTTGCTGTTGTCATCCGCGACAAAGATGTGTCTGCCATCGGCTACAGGAACCATGCCCGGCAAACGTTCAACAGACTTGAGCCAGGAACGGACAGTCTCCTGACCATCAAGGTAGTGCCTGTCACCCAACTCCAGGTAGTCCGGACAATCGGTCAGGGCCACCTCAATCGAATCACACTCAGACGACAACTTCAGCAGATTTCCGCTGGGGGATTTGGCCAGCTGGCTAATGGCTTCCTCTGCCATCGAATGATCGACCACCATCAGCCCGGCAACAGTCAAAGTGGCGTTACTGGGATTTTGAGTGCCCAGCGCCACCGCTTCCCGACCCAAAAAATTCATGGGCCTGATCATCCGTTTTGGCACCTCAACCCTGACGTCTTGCAACACGTTTTTCCCATCTTTATAAATGTCCACAAGGCCTGCACGATTGACCCGCAGCGTCAGGTGCACCCACTGGCCATCCTGAAAAAAATCAGGCACCCGCTTATGTAAGATGGTTTCAGCAGCAGCATCGGAAAATGTCAGTGCCAGATCATCACGGTTGGTTTTATCCACCCTGATGCCATGACGACCAACGGCATCAGCAAAATAAATAATGGGAAGAAAAGCCTGGTCCAGGCCAGAAACCCGCAACTGTAATGACAGTGTCATGGCTCCACCCGTCACTAAGCCCGGTATTTCCAGCCACTGACTTCTTTCAGTTAACTGCCGGGCATTCTTGAAGCCTGCACTGTTTTCACCAGTAAGGGCCCCGCCATGACTGACCAGTTGCCCCGGCTCAACGGAATGCCAGTTAGTGGCCCTGAGCTGTTCTGGTGGAGAGGGCAAAGAGAGCCCGAAGGTTTGCGATTGATCCGAATCAAAACGGACAAACACTTTGGCCTGTTTACCCGCAGCAAGCCGGTTATGGCCTGGTCCCGGATAGACGTCCGCTGTTGCGTTGCGGACCAGGAAAGTATCATGGCCCTCTTCACCGTAGAGCTTATAGTGGCAACCGGGAACCCCTTCAGTCTGGTTGAGTTTCCGGCAACCCAGTGCCATCAAGTCATCATTGCCGATGCCGGAACGAACGACCTCATCGTCAGCCTCTGCAATCATGATGTTGTCCAGTCGGATATCCCTTATCAACCGGTCCTGATAAAAAAGCTTTAAACCTTGCTTGGTCAGGGGAGCGGCAGTGGTTTTGTTGCCTTTTGCTGTATCCTCAATGCGCAGATAAGGAAAATGCTGATGGAGTGCTTCGACAAAATGCCCGGTGTCCAGGCTGCCATCAGGACGAACTCTTCTTGGCACAGCGTCCATGATGAGGGTGACCCAGTAATATCCCTGGTCTTGAAAGTACAGCTCACTAAAATTCCCATTCAGTACCAGCCCGATATTGTCAAAAGTGGCTCCTTCGCCCCTGAGCATCAGCATATTGCCATTATCCGGGTCAGAAATTTCTGTCCCCCTGGCTTGCCAGTCGACGAGATAAAAATCCTTGCCTTTATCGCCCATCAGCCGGTCAGCATCCTGATCCGCAATCATTTTATCATCGCCGGGGCCGCCATAATGGACATCGAAACCTGCTCCTCCCAGCGTGGTCGTGCCCTGGCTATCGTTACGGCGGCTGGCATGGAGTATATCATCGCCTTTTCCACCTCTCAGGGTTGCCCCTTCAGACAGATCCACCAGGCGGTCATTGCCATCAGCTCCACTGGCTAAAGTTTTGGCTAACGTCAGGAAAAGGACATCGTCACCTTTGCTGCCAAACAGATTTTCAATGTCGTATAACTGATCCTTGATGCCTCGCGGTTCGGGTAAAGTTGGATTCTCCCCATAACGAAAGACGACAAAGCCTGAACGACAAGTGGCGGAAACATTGGTTGCCCCTCCAGCGGTGTCGTCATTTGGACAGGGTAATCCGGCCTGTTCGGCATAGCCTGACCAATCCGAACCAAACCAGGTGGTGGCATTAAACCAGGTGGTGCCATTGAACCAGCCCTGACCGTCTGACAGTGCCCGATAATCCTGCAGGGCCGTGACACCCGTGGTACCGGGGGGTAATACCAGGGCCTGATAATCGACGGTATCCGTGCCATTACCGCCAGCAACCAGATGGGTTCCTTCAGACAGCAGAAAGTGATCATTGCCGCCTCTGCCATAGACTTTCTGGTTGTCACCTGCCCGGGGAGTGAGCACATTATCAAGCTCATTGCCGTAAAGGGTATCGTTAGCAATACTGCCAGTGACCCGCTCAAATCCCCCAAGATCAAATACCTTCCCGGTTCCAATCCTGCCCTGGCCGGCTTCCAGGTCCACCCAGACGCCCTGACGCGTTTCAAACACAAGGGTATCGTTGCCGCTGCCCCCCTTCAGGCTGGGACTTGCCGGCTCCTGCCCGGAATCCAGGACCACCACCAGATCATCTCCTCCGCCCATATCCACGGTATCGTCACCACCGCCTGTAGTGTACTGCTCGTCATCGTCCGATCCGGAATAGCGATCGCCATTGCCAGTACCAACAACATGGTCAATACCGGTAAACCGATCTGAAAATGATTTATCGGGATACTGTCTGTCACTGGCTTTCCAGACATGACGAACGCTGCGGCTGGCCATATCCACCGAAATAGAATCCAGTGTATAGGGAATAAAGGGCCGGTTTTTCAGCCAGGTCTGGGTCATCACCTGATACAAAAGCGTGTCGTATCCAGAGCCGGCGGTGATATTGTTATTTCCCATTCCAACGGAGAACTGGTTATCCCCGCCCATGTCAATTAAATGATTGTTGCCGCTGCCCCCGATAAGTTTATTATTTTCACCGGGGTTTCCTGTTATCGTGTCATCACCATCCTGGGTAATCAGGGTATTGACATTCTGCACCTGCAAGCGCCCATCTTTTTTGTGGGTTAAATCGATGGTCACTGATGGCGAATCAATTGTTGAGAATTCAACCTGCCATTTGGACTGGCATTTTTTCCTGTACGTCGTGGTGCCCTCTTTTGTGTTGTCTTCACGTGCCCACTTCAGGTCAACATCAACGGTGGTAGTAGAAATAAGCGGCTCCAGACTGGCGTCCATAGATACACCCTGAACAATACCTCCCCAGTTTATGGTTGCCTCTCCTTTGATAAAGTCAGCCAGTGCCACTTTTTTTACTTTCTGCTTCCCCTCCAAATCAAACGACAACTGAAACACGCTATCCTTGGAAAACTTGTCTTCAGACTTTATTCTTGTCTTGCCTTTGGCGTCATCATAGACACCCAAAACCTTTAGCTTTAATGCATTATTGGCAAGATCCACCACCAGCTGGACAGGTGCAAAATCTGTGCATTGGAGTTCCGCCGAGGGTAACAAAGCGGGTTGAGCAACAGTGGGTCGAGCAAAAAATTGAGGGACAACAATTGCCAGATGTGGGAACAGTGCAAACTCTGTTGTTGACTGCGTGCGCGGAGCAACCGTAGAAGCCGACCATTGCTTGAATTTCAAAGTAACACGGGGCCGCAGATCACTGATGAGCCGATTATTGCCTCCTCCGCCCTGAATCCGATGCTGGGTGTGAGTGGTATCCGAAAAATAAATCTCATCATCGCCTGTGCCACCCTCGACAATATGATTCCCAGCCTTCAGGAAAACCTTATTATTGCCTTTTTCCAACCGGATTTCCGTGCGCCCACCATCAGCCAGTACAGTGTCATTACCCCCGCGGGTATACACCAGGTTGTGGCCAGCCCTGGGAATAAAGGTAGTGCTTTCATCATTCCCCTTTATGATATCGTCATAATCGGTTCCCTCGAAGACTTCGACATTGACATACACATCTCCCCCGTTTTTATCCGACAATTGACTTCTATTTCGGGTGAGGTCAATGGTCAAGCCCTGTTTACTTCGGCCGTATGAGACCCTGTCAACATCAGGGCCGCCATCGACGTATTTACGGCTTTTCTCTGAGGCTTCAATAGAGATTGTATCCCGCCCGGCTCCGCCATAGACCTCATCAAACTCACTTCCGGTCACAAACTGGTCATTGCCAGATAATCCCTTGAAGAAATTACGGCCACTTTGACCTACTATCAAATTGTTCTGGTCATCGCCGATTATTTTGGTGCTGTAAGCACTGCCAATTACGTTTTCAATATTTTTGACTACCCCGTGGGTTCCAATAAAACCCATAAGACCCGCGTAAAATCGAACCACCGGGTTATTAAGGTGTGTGTAACGAATCCCCTTACTCTTGTCGACGTAGCTTTTAATTTCGGCAAACTCACGCAGCTGTTCATAATCAAACTTAATCAGTAAATCATTATTATCACTCAAAAAGTACATGCTGATTGAACGGCTCTGACCCTGGATGAACCCCTTGGTATGTATATACAGAACCCCGTTGAACACATGGTCTTTTTTAATGTAATCAATGCCCTTCACTTCATAATCAACACAGCAATTTTCATGAGTCGTTGTTGCTGAAGTTTTTGCACAACGGGTCTTTTTTTGCAGCAACTGACAACCGCCACCGGGCATTTTTTTTTCATTTACCCCCCCAACAAATCGTCCTCTTGCATCAGCCTTCAGGCTATTAAAAGAATAATGACGATGCTTATCCGCATTCAGGGCATAAGTTTTATCATCCGCCTGCGCCTTATAAAGCTTTTTGTACTCTCCACCGTTGAAGTGCTTAACTTTTTTCCTGGAAAGAACACCGATAACAACATCGCCCACTTTATAAATTTCTGATGCGGGGAGTTGTTTGAAAGCCTGAATGTCAGTATCAGAGTCCATTAAACTGCTGACCGGCACCACATCCTCATCATCAGGGCAACCTAAATCACTTCGGGATGTGTAAGTTTGGCCTGCGCAGGCTTTCAGCTTAAAATACTGATTAATCAGAAACGCCGTTGGGCCGCCCGCATAATTGATAAAGTTAATACCTGATGCCTGAACCCGCAGGCTACCTTTCTGCAAACCATACAGATCCTTCAAGATACTGAAGTCATCGCCCTGCTGCTTCAACAGTTCAATCAGCCGGTTGGTGAACGTTTCTTTTGAGAGATCGACTTCAAACAGGTAGGGATATTCACCCAGCCCAGTTTTCAGCTTATCCTGGTTAAACTTGGCAACCACATCAGGAGAATGAAAGGTTACTTTTTCCTCGCACCAGAGAACCTTATATTGCAGCCTATGGAGAGTATCAATGTACCGTACCCCTAAATCAGTTTTCAGGCATTGTACCTCGTTCATTCCCCTGAAACGGGTCTCAAGCACAGGGCTGGGCAATTTCACAGTGTCATCACCGGTACCACCGTCAATATCAGCAAAATCGGTACCGGGGAGAATTCTATCATTACCTTTTCCTCCCCGCTGAATCACTTTACCGAGAGTATGCTCGAGACTGTCATCCCCGCCACCACCCCACTGTTCTTCTCCCCCCACCAGCGTGTCATCACCAGCGCCACCATAGGCTTTCCCCTGGTGCATCTCCAGAAAAATCTTGTCGTCGCCTCCCAGTCCATAAACGGCTTTGTTGCCTTTTGCTACCACATAGTCGTCTTTATCCGTGGTGTCCGCCACCAGCCGGTCAGACAGTGCATCCATATCCCAGATTTTGATGCCTTTTTTACCGCTGCTCTCCAAATCCCTGATGACCTGATGCCGTATAGTTCGCAAATCATCTTCATATTCTTTATAACGATCTTTGAGATGCTGCTCTCCCGTTTCCCTCCAGGCAAATCGGCTATAGCCTTCCTCTGCCGCATCCCCGGCCATCTTATCGATATACTCTTTAAACCCCTCACTGGCTATCAGGGCATCAAAGTCCTGGCGAGCGTTGGTGGGCGGGATAAAAAGCGCGATGATGGTCTGAACCACTCCAAGCAGGGTGGAAAGTAAATCCAATACAAAAGCGACCGGTGCCAGAACCAGCGTGACTTCCAAAGCGCCACTGACCGCATCCATCACAACAGTAATGGCGTCCAGTGCAGCCATCACTGCATAAAAAATCACCTGGTCTTCATTGCCTGCCTCAGCAGCATCCTTTGCAGCCATGCCATTGGCGGCCATGGAAGCGACGCCTGCCGCCACGGCAACGAAGGTTCCCACGAAGGGAACAAACCTGGCCAACCGGGATGTGGTTTTCGCCGATAATTGGATGGCGCTTTTTCCTATCAGCCTTGGCGCATTTTTAATGGCCGCACCGGCAAGACCCAACCCTTCATCAGAAAAGCCGGCGGCTTTGGACAGGACTGAATGGGCGGTTCTGGTCAAACCGAAAATGCTGCCAGTGTACCCCAACGCCACCCCGGTAATGCCCATGGCATAGGTTTCTGGTGACAGAGAGTCCCGGAATTTATTCAAGTTGTACAGCGACACCGAGCTTTGGGCCAGGCCCGATATCCCCATACCCACACCTAAGCCCATCTGGGCCGGGCCAAACCAGGATTTGGCGGCCAGTTTTGCCTGAAAGTTCTGAAACTTTTTCAAGGTCGGGGATTGGTCAACCCCCTTTTTCCTGAGCCAGCGGTCAATCATGTTTTCCCGCAAAGCCCCGGCCTGTTTCAAGGCATCACTGCTTTCATGGCTGCCTTTTTGATCCACCATGGAGTCGACAATGGCCTTGAATTCATCACTGCCCCTGATAGCCTCCTTCAAATCGCCAATGTCTTCCTCAAACCCTGCCTTGCTGTATATCTCCAGGACTCTGTCCATGGCCCCTTCCACGGAAGCAGCTTTACCCGCCGACAACAACTGCACCAGCTCCGTCATCACCTTCCGCTGGAGTTTGCTGTCATCAGCGGGGCTGACTGCCGAAACGGCAGCAAATCTCTGGTTGGCAAAGAGATTAATGGTTTTCAGCAGCTCTGCCGCCTTGCCTTCAGTACCCGATGCCCTCAGTTGTTGTTTTAGCGACTCCAGCTCCCTGCTGGTCAGTGTTTTATCCAGCTCGTCATCCACGAGATCAAGGGTTTGGATGACAGAACGACCACAGCTGTCCCCCGCAGCCCTGCGACAAACCACCTTTGGTAAATCCGGATCGGGCAGGTTCAGCGTTCTGCTAAAAGCGTTAAGCCGTTTGCGAAAAGGCTCCCCGGCGATATTCCAGTTGCTTTCATCGCCGGACAGGGTTTGCAGCAAGTCAACGCTGTTTGAAATTCCCTGTCGCAGTGACCTCGCAATGTCTGCACCAGTGTCAACAGCGTCCAATTCTTTGACTAAGTCAGCGGCTGTTGCCAGACGATCCAGCTTAGCGACCACGTCCAGGCGGGCGGGCATCACCCTGACCCTGCCCGGGTCGTTGATGGCGAGACCTTCAGAATTATTTCGAACCCCAAGCGCTACCAGGTCACCGCCGGTGTGTTCTCCCGCAATCGCCTTGTCCAGCACCTTAAAAAGCGTTAAGGCGCCAACGGCCACCAGCCCCTGCGTCATGGTGGTGCCAATAACCATCCGGTTTTGCCGGGTATCCACCCAGGATGCATCGAGAGTCAGAGTCGGATTGAGTTCCACTTCAACCCGGCTTCCCCGGACATCCAGCGGCAAAGTCACCACGTCAGTCAGTGTGCTTAACCTGTCCACCCGTCGGCACTGAACGTCGTCAAGGCGTTCATCTGCTGCTATTTGTCCGGCAATATCATTGAGTTCAAGTTTCAGCAGCTCACCCGCCAGTTCAGAACGTGCCTGCCATTGGCCAGGATCAGCGACAATGCCTGTCTTTTGCTCATCACTGACCCGATCAATCAATGCCTGCCCAAGTCGATTCCGATCACTGGCACCCAGTTCACCGACTCGTTTGGCAATGTCTTCAGACAGGGACTGCGGAGGATCGGAAACATCGCTGAAAATCGCTTCCAGATTCTTAATAAAAGCCAGGGTTTCTGAATCTGAGCGACCAATGCCCGACTGACGGGTTAATTGCAGTAACCCATCCACTTCCCCTGAGCCAAGGTTTTGCCACGAGGACACTCGCTCAGTATCGACACTCACCATGCCAAACACCCGGTCACCACTCTTGACCAGTGGCTGGCGTTGCCCTTCGCTAATGGCTACCGGGTCAATGACACGGAGGCCGTTTCGGGGGCTCAGCGACATGGGCTCAACAGGTAACTGGAACGCCTCTCCTTTTGATATCCTGAGCGACAGAGTTTCCGCAAAAACGCTGTACACGGATTTATCGAACAGATGCCCTCTTAGAACATTTTTATCAATATTGGCGAAATCAGTGATGCGACGGGCAGACGCTTTAACAGCCGCAGTGAAAGCATCAAAACCTTTTTTTTTCAGTGTCTCACTCAGCTCTCTCGCCGCATTTTGCGGTAACTCGCCGGCCACCGCGTCACTGACACCCGTCAAGGGCATGAACCCTGTGGAAACGTCAGGCGTCACTTGTCTGGCAATTTTGGTAATGCTTTGAAACAGGAAGTTGGTAAACAGGGACTTAATATAAGATCGGTGCTGGCTGCCAACAGGCATATATCTCAGTGCCAGTTGCTCTGCTTCTAAACGACACTTGGCAAGAAACCGTTGTACACTTTCACTGGGCATCAGGCGATTCAGGCCGGATAGCGGGCTTCCCCAGGACTGTAAATTGACGAACACCCGATGGTTGACCGGTGACCCTTTGGGGGACCTTGGTTTAGCATCAATAAAATCAGGCAGGGAAGTCTTAATTTTTTCAATCAGCTCATTGTTCACCGCTTTAAAACGCAGCTGTTTGCCTGAAGTCAGTTCCACCAGTTGTTGGTTAACACGCTCAAGGTTTTGAACCAGATAGCGACCGTTCGCCTGATCATCACGCAGCGTTTTGGTTAGCAGCTCACGGATCGTTGCCACTTCCAGACCGGAAACCGCCTTAAACGACTCAGGATCACTGATTTCCAAACGCAGGGAGTCTGCAGTGTCCATCACCAGCCGTGCATAAGGCTTGCCATCCTTCCCCGGAGGCATTTCTGCAACAACAACATGTCGATTAAATTGGTCATAAGCCCCCTGTTCATCAATAGTCAGACGC
>NZ_JAHHPQ010000540.1:0-4891 GCF_024606245.1 Endozoicomonas sp. SESOKO2 | reverse complement strand
TGCATATCCCTCAGGCTGGGTGGCCAGCACTGATCGCAAAGCATTTTTTTATGAACCCCGTACACCATAACCTCCAATTTTTGTTCAGTCATGATGGCCCTGAAGTTGAAGAAGCGTTATTTCCTGTTACTCTTGTTGAGTAGATACTGGATAATTGCTTAATGACTTAATAATATTTTGGTTTCCATAACGTCTCAGGTGGAAGTCTGCCCTTTCTTTCTCTCCCAGAAGAAAGGCGGGAGTGATTGATATCCAGTGAAAAAAATCCAGCCAGGGAGCAATATGGAAATCTCTGACTTTGATTCAAAGGCAAATATAGAAAAGCTAATGATATATACGGATATATCCATACCACTAAAATTCATCAATTCTGTTCGACCAGTAGCGAGATACAGTATCAATCTTAATTTTTCTTTCGTGTTCTCTGTCTCATGCTTTTCCAATATCTGTACCGCTTTCGCTAATGCTGTTTTTGCTGCATCTGCTTTCGCTGTCCCTTCCAATATTAAGGCTTCCAGTCCCAAAATCGCGTCCTTCGGCTTCTTCCACGCAGTCACAGCGTCAGCCTCCGCTATGCTACCTAACCCAGCTGCTCGCGCATACTCTGTTGCTGTCGCTTGTTCAAGTTGTTCGTTTGACAGATGCCGGGCATTTGTAAATGTCTTGCCGATTTGATTCAAAACAGCATCAACGGCGCCATCAGAGCCTTCTACCGGAAGCTGCTCCAGAAACTTTCTAAGTAGACGTATGGAAGGGGTTACCTTACCCGGAATCTTGCTTTTCGGGTTTTTCGCGTAAGTGTCTGCATCAAAGGCCAGTTTAAGTTCGAAAGGCTTTGGAAGCAGCACCAGCCACTTGAGGAATACTCCGGCCAGAACCGATAGATTCGAGTCCCATTCCAATAAAATCTCAATAGACTGTGACACCCCGGAGAATGCAGAGAAATTGGCATTTGTTAATGTGCTGGCAGAATTTTCTTCCACACCCTGTTCAAAAAACAGCAAGAGCATCGGGGCATAAGGGAAGTAATGTTTTTTAGACAATAAAATAGTCTCTTTTATCTTTTTGGCGACGAGTTTGACTATCGGGCTTAGGGACAACTCAATCGTTTTATTATCATCGGCCATTTTGGCTCCCATCATGGCCAGTGCTTTCAGAAAATAGTAATAACCCATTCCCAGTATGTTTGTTGCATGGTCACCATTGATCAGTAAAGTCTTTCTGAATGCAGTGATGTGTTTTTCTACCTGTTGCAAAAAAAAATTCGGGTTTTCCTGAATCAAGACCACTTCCTGAATAATATTGTTATCCAGTTGAAATAAATACTGGTTGTGTACCCGTTCATTGAATGGTTCTGTTGATGGTCGGATGCGTGGCCTTAGCTCTGTTGGTCGTCTGGTTGTGTTTATGGTTCTTTTTTCTTTTTCAGTATTGGTATCGGTTCCAGATGTCAGTTGCGCCGAAGTGGGGGAAGCCGGAACCGGAAACTTTTTGACTTGAATAAAATTCCTTGAAAGCAGCAAAGACCTGGCAAGAATCCAGTCTTTTATTAAGTCGGGTCTGGACTTTTCAATGGCTTTATTGCTTATTTTGTCATGATGCTCATCAAATAGTTTCTTTTCATTTTTGCTGTCTTTGCTCAACGAAGCTTTGAGATAGCTTTCCCAAAAGCCCATTTTCCAAAAGGCTATGAATCTGGGTTGATTATTTTCGAGCAATTGTCCGGTACGCTCGGTATCCATGAATGCTTTCAGGTCAGTCATGGCTAGTACGTGTGGGAAATAAGATATATCAATGAGCGGAGATTTTTTTTTCAAGGCGCCCTTAATTTGCAAAGTGTTGAGGCTGTACGACCAAAGTTCACTGTAAATCTGACCGGCCGCTGGTTCTTTTTTTCTCTCAAGTATCAGTATCAGTGACCCGATGGTTTGTTGCAGCTCCTGATTTCTGGAGCGGATTGCTTTAAGGGCTGTTACTTTAGAGCGGGTATCGGGTTCTCTCAGGGCATTGAGAATGGCCTTCACCTCTTTGCCTCTGCCCGAGAGGTCTGACTCTTTGGCCAACTCCTGTTCAATCTTTGTCAGGGTGGTGATATCCACATCCTGGTAGATCTGCTCGAGAAACCCTTCATTCAATGCCCCTTCAATCTTTATCTGGCTTAAGCTTGTCTCCCTGGAAGCCATGCTGCGTAACAGTCGGTTTACCGGTTCCACCTGGGGCCAGCCCGCCGGATGGTGGTTGTGCAATTGCATTCCAATTAATAATTGGTAGGCAAGCGGTATACCAGCAATGGCTGCCGGTAAAAGTAGCTCGAATGCTTTTTCATAGATCTTAAGTGCTTCCGCCTTTTCGGACGGGAGTTTTTGGTTCAGAATGAACAACGCCTGAACCAGTTGGGCATAGGGGAAGTGGTTCTCATAAGCGGCCTGTTCTAACCCTGTGCGCTGCCGACTGTCGAGGGTGCTAGCCAGATTGATGGTTATGACTGGTTGGTCACTGGATGTATCTGCAGAAGCTCCGGAACAAGCCAGTATCTGCAGGGTTTTTGTTTTTCCATCCTCCAATTGATTTTGCAATGTGTCGAGTTTTGCATCGGGCGCAGGGCTTTCTTCAGAGCTCTGGCAGTGTGGTGTCTTTATTGCCCTGTTCAGCTCACCCGGAAAGTTATGATCCATTTCTCTAATCCAGTTTGATATTTCTATGGATTGAGTCAATGCCGTTTCGAAATCGATTATACTCAAGACTGACTTTTGGGTGGTGGTTTTCTTGTTTCCTTTTTTTGAGCATTCAGCCGAATCAGGTGCTGTGATCTTATTGTGATGAGCTACCGCAGAGCTTTGATCATCAGGGATTGCTTCTAATTTGATATCAACCTTTACTGGCGCAGTTGCAATGTCGCTTATTTCTGGCTTGACCGTTTTTATCCGTTTCTGTTTATTCTTATGGGAATCTAAATCTGAGTCATCTGTTATCGCCTCTTTACCTTCAATGTAAGTAGCGGTAGAAACTGCTCTATCATGTTGGTCGATACCTTTTTGCTCACCCACAGGATTTTTCGCCTTAACACTGCTTTCCTGTTCACTGTCAGGCAGGGGCTTGATATATGGATGCAGAAATTCCGGTAATCTGGATGATTCTGAAAAACTGCTGAGGACTGACTGCTGAATAATGGCCTGAACCTGTTGCTCAGTGTCACTCGCCAGCAAGATTTTTAACACATTTTGAGCATTTTGCACCCGTCGTGTTGAATCAATCCTTGGGTTGGTTTGATCAAGTTGCATGTCCTGCAGCAGTTTTTCAACCAGAGCAGGCAAGTTTGTCATAAGCAGTTTGGAACCTATGGCAAAAGGTTCTACACGCATGAAATCGAAATACCCTTCAGGACCGGCAGAAATATCGATAGACAAAATTCGCCATTTTTTTGTCTTACAACGGGCGAACCCCATTGTTTTTCCTTTGTTTGTATCGGGAAAGCAATTGATCTTTAAGGTGTGCAGTAGCCCTCTGCGCTGTAATTCTTTTGGGTTGGCTAAAACTATGGTGTGAATGTTGTTGCGTCTGACGGTGGTGCCGGGCAGGGCGTCTCTCAGCTTTTCCTCTAACGAGGCTGATATGGTTTCCAGACTTGTAATATCCTCAACTGCCAGGTCAATATCATTGGTAACAGGAACCTTGCCAAGTTCAGTGGGTTTAACTGAAGACGAAAGATGTTGCCATCTGGCTAATCCACCATAGACAAGAGCATCTTCAGTACCAGATATAACTCTCTCTGCTTCTGTATAGGTTTTTCTAAAAACAGGTGCAAGCACCACAAGTGCAGGAATCACATAGCGGATGTCCTGTTTTTTTACTAAAAATGAGCCCTCGGAATAATTTTTTAAATGATCATCCATAGATTGTATCTTGTCGTTTATTGAAGATATGGAGAGATCCGGAGCTATAAAGGGGATATATTTACTGGCAGAGTCTTGCCAGAAAAAAATCACTGCTCCAAGAACGTTTTTACTAATGTAAAATGTGCCATCAGGATTCTCTTTATCGTCGAATGGGTGACAAGCAAGACGTAATGTATTGTAAAAACTGAATAGGTTTTGTCCTTGTTCCCCCTGCATGAATTTATCGGGTGCAGTAAACGCCTGTTTTAGTCCTTCGCTGGCAGATTTTATGGACGCCTTTTTCAGTAGCTCTTCGCTGGCAGAATTTATGGCGTTGTATTGAAGATTTTCCCGGTATAACAAAATGTCTTTTTGCCACTGTGGAAACAGTTCCCATAAAGCATTTTCAGATCGACTGTCTCTCAGCCAGTCACTTTCCTGTTTATTTAAGTGGGAGCTGGTCAGGAAGTGAGTGGACCAAAGGAAGTTGTCACTGTGATGAGACAGTTTTACAGCGTGATGCCCGTAAAACAGGAAGACATAGGCATCTTCGAGACTGTTCAGAGGCTGTTGAGGCGTACGAACATGGTAGCTATGGCAGTGATCTCCTTGAGCATCAGGAACAATGACTTCTATAGAATTTTCCAGAGCTTTTGATGCCAGCACCATGTGTTGAGAGTTTTTCGGATCAAAACCCCGAAGCATCTGGTTGTATAGTGTTTCACCTTCATCATCGGGCAGTTGGCATTGACCGTAAAACGTTTCAAATTGCTCCCTGGATTTGATATCCAGCTGTTCTGAAAGAAATTCCGATATATGGCTCATTCTTTCAGGCCGAAGCCAGGACTTTTTGTAGAAATAAGATAGATGTTCAAGCAAAGATGCCGAGGAGACGCTGTCTGCTGGTGTGACTGGATGATTTCTGTCCGGTGGTGGCTCGTTATCGTCAACACTTTTCCTGCCGTCAGAGTGACTGCTTCGTTCACTTTTCTTGCCGTTTTGTTCGGCTTTTTTTT
>NZ_JAHHPQ010000539.1:0-1477 GCF_024606245.1 Endozoicomonas sp. SESOKO2 | reverse complement strand
GTTTGAAAGAGCGGTGTGCCTTCTGGTGGCTGGCAGTTGTCTGACAGGCTGAGTGCATCGGTTGTTGGGTATGTACTGTCAGGCAAGGCACTGGATGCAGCAGCTGTGGTCAATTCAGTGGTTAGCGGCTTTCCAGATGACAATGTTATAGTCAACAGAGTTGTCGTGTTGTCTTTTACCCCGCTGCAGTCAAATCCCCCTGGTGTGCAATCAATTCCAGCCAGTAATGTTTGTGGTTTGGAGAAAACCTTTGGAAAAGGTAAATAGCCATCCCGACCGTTCCAGACAGTACAATTGAAAGAGGTAGCATCTATGGCACCACCGGGGTCAGCAAACTCGTTCAGGACGATGGGAAACTGGTTGTTTGCCTGTTTGGTACCATTTATTCGGACAAGGTCACGGTAGGGGGTGTTAACGCCTTTGAGTATCGGCAACTGTGTTGCGTCACCGGCGTTCCAGAATTCTCTGCTCAAACCGTGCAAGCCTGATTTGAGAGCACTTTTCGATAGACTTACGACACCTTTATTGTATTTTTGTCGTTCATAACCAGGCCATTCAGGCCTTGTAAAAGTGCCCAGGTTATTCGCAATATGACGTACATCAAGAGGGCGCCCGACTGCCGGGCTCATATGGCTATATCTTGATTTGGCTTCAACTGATCCGGTATTGACATTGTTATAAACCGAGGCCGAGTACCTGGCAGTCGCAGCAATACCACCGACGTAAGCCATAATGTCGTATTTTTCTGTTACTGCTCCGGCATTCAGGTTGTCATGAATGCTTCCACCTGAAACCTTACCGGCAATACCTCCAGCGTCTGCATAACCACCGTCATTAGTGACCGTTCCGACATTTACATTTTGAATCACAGGAGCGTCCCATACTTCCCCTACTATTCCACCCACAATGTTAAAGCCTACTGTAGAAACACTACCTGTATTGATGTTTTTGCTGACAAGGGTTTGCCTGTTCTTCCCTACTATTCCACCACTGTAGCCACCTTCTCTATGTCTGGAGCCTGTCAAATAATCTGAGTCAATTTTTCCAGTGTTCAGGTTACGTGATATTTGGGCTGCTTCTGCTTCTCCTGCAATTCCCCCGGAAATTTCGTAATGGCTAACAGTGACTTCGCCGGTATTCATATTATTGTTAGCAATACTGTTGCTTTTCAGTGTGCCGACAATGCCACCGGCAGATGATAAACCCCCATACCCGGAGATTATTTTTCCAGTATTCAGGTCATTTGAAACGGTAGATGACTGATCGGCCAATCCAGCAATACCGCCTGAGCTGCTGAGTCCAGTTGTGAAAACGGTACCGGTGTTCACGCTATCGCGTATGACACTATTAAAGTGACTGCCAGCAATACCTCCGCAATGACTCTGAGCACCGGCCGTTTTGATGGTTCCGGCAGAATTGACTACTTCTTCTATCCTGCTGCGTTGCAACTCTCCTGCAAGTGCACCTGTGGGGCTTG
>NZ_JAHHPQ010000538.1:0-1046 GCF_024606245.1 Endozoicomonas sp. SESOKO2 | reverse complement strand
AAAAACGCTGGTGAATGGGCAAGCCACTTTGTTTTAATTCCAGAAGCTTCTCGTAATTGTAACAATAGGGGTCACTTACCAACTCGATGGCCTGTTGTAATTTGCGCATAACTTCCGGTGAGACGTTTAATTCCTGACTCAGTGTGTCTGCCCGCAAAGACATTGGCAGCAGATTTAACAGGGCTCTGAAATGGTCCGGGGCTATGCCCTGTGTAAACGCACAACCTTCCAGAGAATGCTCATTTCCGGCCAGGCGATGACTGTCCAGCTCATCATCAAAACAGACCTGAACAGAGCCTGTGCGGTGGCAATAAACAACCAGAGGCAAGGGTTTAAGGTTTAATACCTTTTCACACTGGCGCTTGTCCCGCAGGATGTCGGAAATATTTATCTGTGCATCGTCGTAAACGCAAAAGCATTTGATGTCTTCTCTGCCATATTTGCTGAGCAACAGTTCCGGATAATCAGCTGTGCGGGTACCATCGCCGGATTTCAATTTTGGTAAACTGAACGTTCCATCCGCTTGCAGATGTCCTGAGGTGAAAAGGGTGGGATAAACTCTCCAGATGATCTGATCGTCACGCTCAAGACGTTTACCGAGCAATGATTGCAGATGAGGCAGTAGTTTTGTTGGCAGTGTTTCCGGAGTTAAGTCAGACTCCAACACCAGAAATCTTGTCCCAGCATTACGTTTATAAACGTAGAGGCATTGTGGATCAATAATGCCTACCATCCATTTGCCATAAGATTCTGGCATACGCCGGTTGGGCATCATCCCCCCCGGCAGGGCGAGACTGAAGGGTCTTGGTGCCCCATTACCCGAAAAGTAATTATTTTCTTTAGTCAATTGGATTCGCCGAAGCGCAAGGTGCCCACTCTCAGCAGCCTTCAGTAGCGCCTGTCGCTCAGACTCCCTGGGATGAAGGGGGAGCAGCTTGCGGGTCGATTTGTAGACTGTCCACGGACCAGAGGCTATAACCGGCTGGTTTTCAAACTTTGGTGGAGGAGTGCAAGAGCTCGCATAGGTTCCCGCTCCTTGGGTAACA
>NZ_JAHHPQ010000537.1:0-2565 GCF_024606245.1 Endozoicomonas sp. SESOKO2 | reverse complement strand
ATGACAAAGTTCAGGATAACAAAGAGCCAAACTCAATTACGCTTATTGAAATCAAAGCTGTACCAGTCAAGGGACTCAATGCCCAAAAGTCAATGGAAGGCTCCAACGATGGCTTTGATAAGCATATTGTGGATGTTGAAGCTGAAGATCTGCCTGATGTGTTTGAGGTTAGAAAAGGTTCTGTCTCTTATGTCAGCCTGACAGACATAGAGAAAGTTCTGGTCGAAGACGCTCAGCTTTATGCTGATGAAGTCAGTACCCTGGAAAAGCCATTGGCTTCATTTGACCTGAAAGGCAAAGCGACTGTTCGATCAATCTCTAATAATGCGCAACCTGTGTTCCTCGGTAAAGATACAGATGTAACTCTGGTCCTCGAGCAGGAAGTGTCCAAGGATATCCACGGTTTCAGAAACTTTGTACTGGACGGTGGTACTTTTGAAGGTGACCTGAAGGGATTTGCTGCTGAACACGGTGATGAAAAAGATCCAAAGCGCTTCAATGGTTCAACGGTTACTCTGAAAAGAGGTACTTTGAAAGGCGGTGAAATCGGTGGCGTTCTTGGTGAAGAAGAAAACGGTCATGTAAAGGAAGTTCGCGTAACCGGTCAGGTTGAAGTTAAGCCTGATACTACAGTTCTGACAACTCTGAACGCAGAAGCGACTATAAAGTCTCAAAAGGCTATCTATCAATCTACTGACCTTAAGCAGGTAAAAGTTGTTGCTCCTTTGGTTGTTGACTCCAAAGGTTCACTGAAACTCTTTAAGACGTTTAAGCAAAGCAAGCAGGATACGAAGGGTAATCCTGTTTCCATGTCAGCACCTTCACTATTAGCAATGGAGGGCAAAACGTTTGAGAAAGGCGCTAACCTGTTATTGGTTGTGGATCCATATGATCAATCAGTGTCGTCTGTCCCCTACGCCAGTGTTGATGGTGCCCTGAAGTTGAAGGGGGAGAATCAGGTCAAAATTGATTTGACTGGTATGGATGTTACAAAAGGTTTTGAAAATGCCAAAAATCTGTACGAGGAAGCTAAGTCTGGTAATGCTTTAGCTACTTCGATTGCAGTTATTGAAGCAGATACAGTTGAAGGTGACTTTGTCGCTCCAGACGCAGGTACTGTATTTTTAGATGCTTCCAGCAGTGAGTTTGCGAAGAGTGATAAGACTAACAAGTCTATGTACTCTATTAACGTGAAGTACGATCGCAATCCCGTTCAGAAGTTGCGCTCTCAACATAGCCTGTCTGAAAATCAGGCGAAAATGTATATAGCTACCTACGAATCGGCATTATCTACTGACGATCTGTCTTCGGCTCAGGCTATGTTCAACCAAGTAACAATGGCGGAAAAGCAGCAAACCATCAAGTTATTTGCTGACCAGCAGTTACCAGATCTGAATAACGAAGTGGGTCGTGCTTCGGTAGCTTTGCAAAATAAAATTAATGAGTCCATTGGTCGTCGTCTCAGCAGTAACCGTACTGGAGTGAATACCGGCGAAATGCATGAGTCTCAGGGATTCTGGGCTGAGTACATCTTCAGTGACGGAAAGCTTGATAATAAAGACGATTTGAAAGGTTATGAAGTCAAGGTTAACGGTGTCACTCTTGGTGTTGATAGCACTCTTAATGAACAGATGACGGTAGGTTTTGCCTTCACTTTGGGTGATACAAAGGTTGAGACAAACGACATACATCGTAATGCAACCACTGATACTTATATGGGTACCCTTTATACAGGATTGAATCAGGGTAATTACTTCCTGGATTCGATGTTCAGTTACGGTAAGGGAATCAATGAGTACAAACGTAAAGTACAGCTGGACAAGGTTTCTTACAAAGGTAAAGTGGATAGCACTATCTGGGGTGCACGTTTCGTAGCTGGCTATAACTATCAGATCAATCGCTGGACTCTTAAGCCTCAGATCGCCTTCGACTACACCAGTGTTAACTTTGATGATCTCACTGAAAAACTAACAGGTGATTGGGCTCAGAAACGTAAGATGAAAAAATTCGAAGTCACGGAGCTGGGTGCAGGTCTGAAGCTTATGGGTGATTTCGAATTGGGTCGAGGCGTGCTTCAGCCTGAGTTTGTGTTGATGGGATATCACGACTTTAAGGCTGATAAGCCTGAAACAACGGTGACCTTCATTCAAGGTGGTAAAACCTTAACATTCACAGGCAGTGATCCTGAGCAAAATCGCTTCGAAGCCGGTTTGGGTGTTAATTATAAGATGGAGAGCAACCTGAGTCTGAGTTTGCACTATGACAATAACTGGATGGGTGACTACAAGGCAGATAGCTTGAATGCCACTGTCCGTTATGAATTCTGATTAGTAGCAGATTAGCGTTTAACGACCAGAGTCTGTTACAAACTTGAACTTTTGGCTCCGCCGATGCGGGGCTTTTTTGTTTTATCCCTTGTTGTTCAGTTTTGAATATTGCCATAATGCCGTTGACTCCAGGGGGTTAAATCTCTATAGTTCGCTCCCGTTGGTGCAGTGCGCTCGTAGCTCAGCTGGATAGAGTACCTGGCTACGAACCAGGCGGTCGGAGGTTCGAATCCTCCCG
>NZ_JAHHPQ010000536.1:0-5797 GCF_024606245.1 Endozoicomonas sp. SESOKO2 | reverse complement strand
CTGACGCGCATAATTATGTGTGTGGTCTCGTACTAGAAGACTAAACAGTCAGAAGCAACTCGACCCGTTCGAAACACAACTCCGGTTGAACAGGGCCATTTCTTAAAAAAACGCGTCAATATACTGCAAAACTGTGGTCCTGTCAGGCAAGATTCCACACACGTTTGCTTCAGTCACGATGAGGAAGATAAAGAGAATACGAACAGAAACGCTGCCCCCCAACACTCAACGCAGAACGGCTGTTGAAAACGGTACGGGGTTATGTATACTACGCCACATCTTCTCAGGACAGCTCAGTTCTGAAAAACAGTGCCGGTGTGATGGAATTGGTAGACATAGGGGATTCAAAATCCCCCGCCTTTGCGGGCGTGGCGGTTCGAGTCCGCCCACCGGTACCAATTAAATGATATCCCCATCTAATTTGAACCGTTCGTTTAATCGGCTCAAGCTCATGTTTAGTGACTATTAAGCTGGTTGCAATAGTTTAAAAAGCCCTTCTCGGAGTTTTCAAATCCAGCTTTGCGGGCGAGTTCCCAAGGCCTCTCACAGCTGTGTGTACGCTCACACCAAAGATAGCCAGCAGAGCCAATGCAACCATGCTCATCCCGATCAGAACCAGCCAAAGGTCCGGACTCCAGTTCGTCCGAGCTATTCGTACTGCAACCAGCAAGAGAAAGGATGATAATTAGTAGACAAGGAATTAGTGTTTTCATAAAACAGACTCACGTATCTTTTCTGGTACTAAACCCAGAATCTGACGTGACAATTATAGAAGAAACTACTTATGAAACAAGGTAATGGGCTTGTTATAAGAGGCTGCAAGGTTTAAAGGCGTTGAATCTGGATGTGCTGAATTCTACCATCATACACGACTACATCTTCCAAACCAGAATACTCTACTGTCTCACCAGTGTGAGTTTCACCCACAAAGTTAAAATTGAAATGAACTATCCCAGGCTTGGTTTCTGTGACGCTGATTACTTTCCACTCGAGCCTTGCAAACATACCATGATAAAGCCTCTGCACAGACATGATGTCATTCACTCCCAGAAAAAGCTCTCCATTTCCTGATTTGTAGGTAGAACTTTCACAAAACAGCTTTGTAATTTCATCAAAGTTACTGTCGTTTGAGAGTTGGAAGTAAGACTCTGCTATTTCCAAAGAATTCATCGTCTTTAAAGCATCCCGATCATACACACCTGAGTTATAGCACAGACTTGCCCAAGAACATAACACCACGTCCAGCGTTGGCCGTCAGAAGCCCAGAGGGCTATACTGCCGCCCATTGTCATGCATACTGCCCACAATGTTATGAACTTTAACCATGATGGCGACTCTGAGCACTATTGATAAAGAAAAAAGGAGTCTAATCATGAGCACACCGATCAGTAATACTTCAAATCATGGATTGTTCCCAACAACAGACATGGCCAACAAACAGAACGCTTGCGATTTACAAAAAACTGAGGCTGCGTTCTATAGCATGTCCTTGGAATCTGTAGAGCCATTAGTCTCTATCAAGATTGATAGATCTAAAAAAAGAGACAGCATTTTTACTGGGTTACTTGAAAGTGGCCTGGAGAAGAAAGCGGTATTAAAGTATCTTCCATTTGAAATAGAAGATGATCTTTTTAACTGCATCGATGGTAATGAAAGAGATAATGATTTAGCTAAGATAATTGGTGACAACACGCCAAAAAAGGTTATATCTTTTAACATCAAAACCCAAGATGGAAATCACGACTACAAACCTTCAAATTCATGGCAAGAACGATTCATAAAATGTATAAATCAAGGATTACAAAATATTTTTGATGATTTACCTCCAGAATTAGAAGATCGTTTACCAGGAAATAAAACTTTTAGCGACCTTTATAAAGGTAAAAAAACTCCAACAACCTGCTTTCAATTTGTGACTTTTATGGAGGTCAATTCAACATCATATCATGATAAACTTTACCCTCACCTTACAGCCCTAAAAGATTCAGACATAAAGGATCATTTCATTACTGTTGTAATTTTAAATAACAAGGAACTTGTTCATACATTTATTCATATTGGAGATAATGTTTGTATAGGTAAAATAGGAGGTTCTAATATCTATTTTCATACTGTTGAAGATATATTAAGTCATTACCAAGAATATTATGAAAAACCTTTGGGTTTAGCGATTGCGAAGATAAAAACTCTTCAGTAGCTGTATGGTCAATAGCCTACGGTCCGAACTTTTCCAATGATCATGAAAGATAGAAATACCCAGCATGATCGACCAGCTAATTCAGGGCAGGGGTTCTCAAAAGTGCCGGTCAGCAGCTGTTCCGAGGGACGGGAGTAAGAATATTAT
The DNA here is from genome assembly GCF_024606245.1 of Endozoicomonas sp. SESOKO2. Taxonomy (NCBI): domain Bacteria; kingdom Pseudomonadati; phylum Pseudomonadota; class Gammaproteobacteria; order Oceanospirillales; family Endozoicomonadaceae; genus Endozoicomonas; species Endozoicomonas sp. SESOKO2. Next base: position 3,453 of record NZ_JAHHPQ010000536.1, on the reverse strand, counting down.
TTACCGGTTCTGCGATACTTTGAGGATTTTTCTGCAGGTCAACACCTGCTTCCACCTTACTTGGAAGGCACTTCGGATGAGGTCGAAGCCTGAAACGAGCAGAAGGCATTTGTTATGCCTATACTATCGGTCCGACATATAGCTTTTAAAACTGAATATTGAAATGATGACCAATCGTGCAGCTCTATTATTTCTGGCAGTCACCTATAAAATTTGTGCTCAACCTGATGGCTGTCTTGTAGTGACAAATGAAGATTTGTTATTAACAGAGCATGTCGAGTCTCTTTTTAGAAATAGAGTACCTGATGACTTACGTCCTCAATTAGTGCAAGAAGTAATTAGAATTATTGGTAATTCTATCAGAAAGACTGATCCAAAACTCTCCGAGAAAGATATTTATGATCGTTCTAAACAATGGCTCCAGAAACAACTAGATCAAATGAAACAAGTGGATCGAGAAGATTTCCCTGAATACTATGAACAAAATAATAACAATGACAGTGATGAAGCTTTTGTTAAGTAGGAATAACGCCTGGGTCAATCTTCACCCTTGATGTGTCGGGTGGAACCCTGGTGAGCAGAATTTACCCCAACCACCCGTTAAGTGACTATACTCGAACGCTCAACTTAACCGAGATAATGATAATGCTAATCCATATACGATCATATTTTGTATTCGCAATACTTTTATTAGCTCTAACTTTAAGTGCAACGACAAAGGCTAATGCAGGTGATTTTTTTCGAGTTTTAAGCATACCTACACTCAGGGCATTAATCCTAAGTTACTTTTCCGCTAAAGATATTTTTTCTCTAATGGAAGCTCTTGATATTGGGGTTTATCAAAGCATTAGCCTCTTTATAGAAGACGATTTGTACAATAGAATCAGTGCTTTCAACCTTGACTACATTGAGCCTTTTCTATGGCGAGAGTGCGAAGATCAAGATCAAGGATGGCATGACTATAGAGCGTTTACACATTGGTTCTGTGAATCTGAAGATGAATTTGACGACCCGGAGATCAATGGTCACATAAGGGGCGTGCCAATGCATGGTATGATTGAGTACAAACCTTTGGTTAAAATTTCAAAAGAAAACATAAAATTCGTTATTTCCTATGTTTGGATAAGATTAGGTGATGAAAACATATGGCATGTATTTGGTGAAATGATAGATGGTTCAGCCTTCTATTTTAATTCAGAATGTTGTTATTCCGGCTTTCCAGAATATGGAAACGGTTTAGTATGGATAGCGCCAACCTGGGATAGTTTATTAAAAAACATGAGCGAGTCTGAAATCGAAATTTTTATTTCAGCTTTGAATTTAGATGATTTATCTAAAGATATTTTACTCCACAAAAAAACAGCGAATCCTTCAGATTACACAGAAGCATTTAGTTATTTTTTACAAACTTTGATTTTAAAAGATGAGTACGAATCATACAAAAAACAGATCAGGTTTGAAAACCAAGCATTAGATTCAAAAAAACTACCATCATATATAAACTAACTTCGAAGTCTTGGTGTTCGTTTACCACTCAACACCTCCGCTTCAGGCTCGCGCCGAAAATTCGTCAGGCCAGGTAAAGGGAATCAGCCCCGGAACGAATCGAATGCATTTATTACACCTTAAATCAGAACTCTATTTTCATCTATGGAAACAATCAAAGTGATAAAATTATTTACAGCCCTCCTATTTCTTCCAGTTTTTTTCCAAACTGTAAAAGCACAGGAGTGTTCTCACCCAGAGAACAGCGCCTGTCTCTGTAAACTTATAAAAAAAGCAAATGACATAGTAAATATACAATGTAAACTGATCGCAATATTACCAGCCATAAATGGTGAACCTCAAAGCCAACCACCTATACAAGCACTCAACTTGCAACAGGCTACACTGCAAAATGAACTGAGTCATGAATTTAATCAACTGACATCGAATCCACAGCAACCACCAGCAGACCAAGTAGTAGGATTACGCTTATTTCTGTTATTACAAATACAACTACAAATAGTAATAATAAACAATTGGTATAAGCAAAATTAAAAAGCCTAACACTAATTTAACCTACAGCGACGCGGTTGCTGCTTATTCAAGGGGTTTAGGCCCCGTTAGCTCTTTGAGCTATCGATACTGGCATACTTTTTCATTAGTTGCTCAGCTTGCTTTCGTACTTCTTCACACTCTTCATCAAAATCGCCCCAATCAAGGTCGCAATAACTGAGTGGAGCTAAGAATGTTTCTAAATTAATAATAATCTCAGTCTTCAAGTGACACCCTCTCATCAAACCGGTGTTTAAGAGTCATTGTTTGCGAAAGGTAAAAACAGCCTGACTCATTTACGATTACCACTTGACAGCTTAAAATTAGCACCTGACACCTAATAAAAAGGAAAGTCCCAATAACGAACTGTAGCCATTGGTTAGGTTGACTCCATCCAGTTTTTGTTGTTCTTCGATTATACAAAGTATGTTACTTTGTCAAAGTTATCGTTATTAATTAATTCACATAATTCAGCAAGATGCTCCCCAAAAAGAAGAGATTTTTTTCTCTTACAATCAAAATATCTTTGTATTGCTTGGGTATGCATCTCACTTTGTTGAGATGAAAAATCTTCTGCAATTTTTGCGCAATCATAATCGTCACAAGTGAATAAATGATAAAAATCTTTTCTAACCACTGCTAAATCGTCATTTTCGAAAAACACTCCACCCCACACGCCAAGTAAGATATCAATTATTTGCTGGTAGAGAGGTATTTCCCAACTGATCATATGGCTGTTCGATTCCATAAAAACATCAACTTTTTTTTCAAAGTATGCTACTGATAAATTTATTCTTATCAATTCAGCTGCAGTGCCAATTTCAATTTTGCTAAGTGTGTCCAGGCTTTTATACCAAGTTCTATATGCTCTTTTTGTTACATGTTTTAGTTCTTTAACTGTTGCTTTTTGAGAGAGTTCTGGCGATTCACTCAATGCATGCTGTATAGAATCAAAGAGTTTGGGCATTTTTTGAGTCGAGAATTGGTAATATAATTTATCCAACTGGTCTTTAGCATATAGATTACTAAATTGCAAAGCAACGCACGTACATAACAATTGAACAAGCTTCTTTATCATTTCTACATTCTCCTTAAAATGAGTTGCTTTTAAGGATATGCATGATTTGACACTTTTCAACCCAACACTTGCAGCAAAGATAACAAAGGCAGTGGCATGACTCTCAATAACTGAGAGCATTCACAAAGAGGCTGTTATGGCTTGATACTCCAGAGAAATGAAAGAGTCTGTTATCCAGAAGATGATAACCCCCCAATAATGCTTCCGTGGCTCAGCTTAAACGAGAAACCGACATTACTTACGCAACCTTGTTTACTTGGCGCAAACAGGCAAATGCGCAAGCTGTACCCGTGCCCGGTGATGGTAAGAATCCTCAGCAGTGGAGTGCTGAAAACAAG
>NZ_JAHHPQ010000535.1:0-1748 GCF_024606245.1 Endozoicomonas sp. SESOKO2 | reverse complement strand
TTTGCAAACCTGTTAACGGGGTCGCCTTAGATTCAATGGTTGTAGGGACAATCGACAAAAACGTCCCTGCCGGGCAAGCCATTTGCAACTTGATCATAATCGAGGAGGATGGCCAGCTGCTGCAATGTGGGAAGGTCTTCAAGAATGCTAAAGGCCTTTGGTCTCATAGGAGAGGATACCACTCCGGGCATCAAACCTGTGAAGCGAACGTAATCGGAGAGGATGGTCAGCCGCGGCCGTGTAGAAAGGTTTTCAAGAATACTAACAGCCTGTTGGTTCATAGAAGCGGATACCACACCGGGCAACAAACCTGTAACGTGACCGTGATATTGGAAGATGGCCAGCCCCGGCCATGCGGAAAGGTCTGCAAGAATGCCCAAGCCCTGTCGCATCACAAAAGCAGAAACCACACGGGGCAAAAAACCTGTGATGTGCCCGTGATCGGGAAGGGGGGTCTGCAACGACCCTGCGGGACGGTCTGCAGAAATGCCGCGGCTTTGTCCACCCACAAAAGCGGACAGCACTCTGGGAAAAAGACCTGTGACGTAAACATAATCGGGGAGGATGGCCAGCTGCAGCCATGCGGAAAGGCCTGCAAAAATGCCGCACACCTGTCCAACCATAAAAGCCGACAGCACACCGGGCAAAAAACCTGTAATGTAACCGTGATCGGTAAGGACGATCAGTCGCGGCCATGCGGAAAGACCTGCAACAATGTTCAAGCCCTGTTGAATCACAAATACAGAGACCACACCGGGCAAAAAACCTGTAACCTGATTATGGTCGGGGAGGATGGCCAGTCGCGGCCATGCGGAAAGGTCTTCAAGAATTCCAGAGTCCTTTCGAGTCACAAAAGCGGATACCACAGCGGGCAACAAACCTGTGATGTGAACGTGGTCCGGGAGGATGGCGAACCGCAGCTATGCGGGAAGGTCTGTAAGAATGCTCAAGTTCTCTGGGATCACATAAGAATAAAACACACCGGAAAGCAAACCTGTGACGAGACTGTGGTTGGGCGGGATGGCCATTCGCGGCCGTGCGGAAAGGTCTGCAAGAGTGCTAAAGCCCTGTTGAACCACAAAAGAATACATCGAAAACGCAAGTCTCCTGTTGTGGATCAGGACGATGACCTCAGTCCTTGATCTGAAAATCAACCTTTCATGAGGTTTTCTTGATCTATTCTTGCTCTGTAAAAGCCAGAATCGAAGGATAGATTTATTAATCACTCACTCTTTGCGACACTGCGGTTGCGGTTGCTGTTACTGACGCTGTCTGTCGTCTGTCAGGCCGAAACGTTGACAGAACGTTTTATTGTCGACCTTGTACAGAGTGCAGTTTTTCCAAATCAGAGCTTTTCTATGAAGTTTGATCAGCAAACATTACCGGACAAACTCTCACAAATTCCCGACAAAAAGGGCTATTCAGAACCTGATTTGTTATCTGATAGCAAACCACCCAGACCTGACAGTGGCGAGATGAAAACGACCATCATTGAGCCGGTTACATGGCAATGGCTTTACGACACGAATCTGCTGATTGCTTTTGAACTGGTTCTTAATACCATAGATACTTCACTATGCTCCAACCCTCATTCAGGGATAACTGTAAAAGTGGCTGCCGCTGTCGCTTCGCTTTTAAAAAGCGATTGGAACCCCGATTCACCGACGTTTAACTCGATGGAAACCCGGGGGGTGAGTCAGGATCACCCGTTTGCGATCACCACTATGATGCCTGGCTCTGGACACAAC
>NZ_JAHHPQ010000534.1:0-1409 GCF_024606245.1 Endozoicomonas sp. SESOKO2 | reverse complement strand
CGCCATCGGTCTGGCAGGATTGGCAGCAGAAAGCGGTAATGCAATACCAACCCTTACGACTTTTGATTTTAACGATGAATTTGCACCGATTCGTTTGCAGGCAATGGTTGGAGAGCATCTGACGTTTGATCAGGCCAGTCGGATTGTGACAGTCTTCAAAAATCTGAAGACGCACTACCAGGGCTTTCGGATTGTGACAATCTCCGAGAGACTGAAGACGCACTACCCGCCCCACTACAATGTCGAACTTGAAGGAGATCTGTCTCTGAATATCCTGGAAAAAGTCCAGGAGCTGGTTTACTGGGCCAGGAATGAGATGAAAACCGGGGCTCAACAATACGACAACGAAATTAATGGCATAGCCAAAAGGGCTATTCAGTTCGTCGAGCATGAACCGGGAGACCTGAAAAGCTTCTCGGAATACTTCGCGACTCGTTCTGCCAGTGGTAAAAAGATTATTGATCTGCTGCGTGAAGGTCTGATCTGCAAGGTTGAACTTGAGAACTACGTGAAAGCGGTCAGAGGTGTCGATGGTTATCAGACAGTGGATGAATTTGAGCACTTCCTTGGCTACCGCCACGGGGTCAATGTGCGTCACTTCAAAAAGGTTGTTCAAATGCTGTCTGACGAGGGTGCAGAGGAATTCATGCACAGTGCCTTCACTCCTGTCATCGTAACCGCCACTGGCCCGGCAGGTATGAAAGAGTCTGTTGCTGGCATGAAAGAATACGCAGCTGCAGTCATCGCCAACTATGTTCTTGACGATATTGCCTTTGATAACGGCCGCAGGACGGTGGCCTTCCTGGCCAATGTTCAGGATACTCTGGCACCTTATGCTAATGCCGTTGGCGTGTCTGAATCAGAGCTGATCAGGGCTATCCATAACACCTTGATGCAGGCTCATGCCGCAGCGGTTGAGCATCAGCTCAATGATTATTGGGTCAAACCTTCAGCCTCTCTGATACGGCACGTCATCTGGTTCCTCTCCAACTACAAACCTCTGCTGGCCACCCATACCGTCGAGGAGGCCATCAGGCTGTCTGACTCAAACGTGGCGTTCCTTCTTCTACTGGATCTGACCAACCGGGGTGATTACGCGCACAGAGCGTTCATACCTTTCCAGCACTGGTTGGAACGCTATGGTGTTGATCTTGACCGCACCGGCCAATATGCCTACCACACCAACATTGAAAAAATCTCTGAATTGGGCGGGCTGGCCATGCCATTGGGCAGGGCCGCATCTTCGGTCATTCTTCTGAGAACCGGCTCTCTGCTGTTTGCCAGGCAGTACAACGCCAACCCCCGGATGTATCGCAGCATTTCCCGTCTGGTGCCTGAAATGGTGAAATCCATGGCTTCCGGACAAGGGGTTCAGGTACCGCTGCTGCACAGGATCACACCAGAAAAAG
>NZ_JAHHPQ010000533.1:0-1249 GCF_024606245.1 Endozoicomonas sp. SESOKO2 | reverse complement strand
AGGCTATGGCTTGACGTCTGATGGACTGAAATCATTCAGCGCCAGCTACAACCGGGTGGTGGGCGAAGATGGCTGGAGGCTGGGAGGGAGTTTCCAGTACACCGATAGTGAATTGGAGATCACGACAGTTGATGTCGATGTCACAGGTGATACGACACGTTATACCCTGGATGCCAGTTACCTGTTCTGGTCGGACATTGATGGCTGGCTGAACCTGCTTTTTTCTGCCAGCAGTACCCGTTCGGAAAACGCTGTGGCTGATGAACCTTTGTCTGACTACCGTAATGATCAGCTGCAGTTCGGACAGGAATTGAATCTGCTGGACGACAGCTGGCAGGTCAATGGCCGGCTTGTGTACAGCAGACTCCGCAGCAAGTCCATTCTGAATGATGATGTGCGGTACCTGAGTTTGTTGAACCCGAGCCTGACACTGATCTACAACTTTGACTCGCCACTCTATGTGCTGTCCACATGGGAGGCGCAGTGGGCCAGTGAAGCAACTCTGCCGTCGAGTCTTGGCTTTGCCCTCGGCGGGTTGTACAGCATTCGAGGGTACAACAACAGTGTGGTTACCGGCGACAAAGGCTGGCGTCAGCAGACAGAGTTACACTACTCTGGCCTGAACTTCCGACAGAGCACCATCGAACCTTTTGTCTTTCTTGACCATGGCGAGACAAGGACGCCTGGTTCCCACGAAAAACTCACCTCCGCTGGCCTGGGGACAAAAGTCTCTGCCAAATGGGGCGCTGTTGAAATCACCGCCGCCCAGACCCTCGAGCCGGTGGGTGTCTCAGGGAATGACTTTCGGGTTTATGCGCGGTTCAGTCTGACCAGTTGGGAGTGAGGCGATCTTGACGAGCTGCATGGCAACCAGCACCTACTGATGGTTTGGATGCTGGTCGACTTGTTTCATAACAGCCAAACCAATCCGAAAAACGCTCAGTTTATGTTTACCACTCACGGAACCTCAATCCTAAGTCAGGTAGTGTTCCGCAGAGACCAGATCTGGTTTGCTTCTCAAGAGGGGCACAGGGTATACACCTGTCTCCGCTTTCGGACTTCAAGGTACGCAAAGGTGCGGTGGATATTGAGCGTTACTATCCACAATGTGGATAGTGCATCCTGCGAGCCAAGAGTGTGCCACTACACACTTAACCCGATAATATCGGACACCTTGGCATGGTATCCGTGCTACCATGTAATCCATGATCGCTTCTTTATAAAGACAAGGCTACAGCAGATATTTTTA
>NZ_JAHHPQ010000532.1:0-2913 GCF_024606245.1 Endozoicomonas sp. SESOKO2 | reverse complement strand
AGCCTGAACCTGTCGTGATTTACAGCGTGGAAAATGAGCGATATTGGAGGTACAATTTGTCATGGGCGATTTGGTAGTTATTGTCGGTGTAAGCAACTGAATTATAAAAAAACCATCTCGCCCTTCTTCTTTATCGTGCAATATGCGGGTTAGCCGTCATAACAACATCGAGATGTATCGTAATGACAGGAATAGTAGATCTTGAAAAACTTCTGGAAAGTATGAGTCCTGTGTTAGTTGAAGGTGAGTTTGTATTTTGCAATGTAACAGGTCAACTGTCCGAATATATATACTTAAATCCACTTGCTACTTTCACTGAATTAGAGGGCTTAACATTGGTTTTATCCAAAAGCTCTGCAGAAAATGCTGACATTAGTTTTGAAAATACCTACAAGCAAATCACTTTAACTGTGCATTCAAGCTTAGAGGCTGTTGGGTTAACTGCAATAATATCAAACAAACTTGCGTCAAAAGGTATCAGTGCGAATGTAATTGCAGCATATTTTCATGATCATGTTTTTGTTCAATCGGAAAAGGCGCAAGCCGCATTGGCTGCTCTGCACGAAATATCGGGGAAAAACGGCTAACAAGTTCAGTCAAAGGGATGTGAACCTCCCCCGTTTTAGTGGACACTCAAATCTAACTGAAACGGTGACCACGTGCCTGCTTATCAAACTGGGAAAAAACTCGCCAGTACACCAGCGAATTTAAAGTGTCGCCTGTTAGAATGACCATTGGACTCAACAAAATGGTAAAGGATGTCGTTGAGCTCTCAACATTCATCCCTATATGTTGTTTCGTTGGCGCAAGGAATATTTTGAGGGACAGCTCGTGGCTGATGAGCGCAAAGTTAAGTGAACTCCATCTGATATACATTCCGAGCAAGGCCAGCTGCGCCAGTTGAAAGAACGGATTGCCGAACTTGAACTGGAGAATGACCTGCTAAAAAAATGGCAAAGGTTCCTTGCGAAACAACGCAGGAAAAATTCTCGTTCATAGCCCGCTTTAAGGATCGCTTTGGCGTTCAGAGGCTTTGTCAGAGGTTCAATGTATCCAGGAGTGGTTTATATGCCTGGAATATCAGAACCCCTGGTATCCGACAGCAGTCTGACGTGAAGCTGTTAAAGCGAATTACTGCCCTGTTTAAAAAATATAAAGGTCGCTATGGCAGCCCCAGACTCTTCAAGACTCTCAGACTGCAAGGCATTTGTGTGAGCAGAAAATGCGTTGAACGCATGATGATAAACGCAGGTCTGGTGGGTCGTAAAACACGCATCTATCGAAGAAACCATTGTCGCCCCGTGTGGACGAGCCTGCAAAAAAACGTCCGCAAAGAGCTCGCCAAACCAACAGCTATCAATCGGTATTGGGTTGGAGATGTGACATACATAAAAGTGCGAGGGCAGTGGTGTTATATGGCTGTTGTTATCGACCTCTACTCCCGCAGTGTGCTTGGCTAGTCACTTAAAAATCATCGAATCGCCAAGCTAACCAGAGCAGCCTTGTTGATGGCCGTTCGAAAACGTCGACTTGAGCTATGGCTGGTGTTCCACATTGACAGGGGCGTTGAGTATCGTGCGACAGAGATACAGAGACTGCATAAACGCTATGGCTTTATTGTCAGTATAAATCGACCTGGGCGTTGTAGTGATAATGCTGAAATGGAGTCCTTTTTCCATACCTTGAAGGGGGAACTCGTGACCGAAGAGACGTTCTGGAACATCCATCATCTTCGAGATGCTATAGCAGGGTACGTTCAGCATTTTTACAATCGAGCTCGATTACACTCAGGTTGCTAATTCTATAACTGCTACTACTCTAGAGATTTTAAGATTGACTGAGGTTAAAGGTCGATGAAACGTCAGTATTTATTAACTTTCTTACTCTCTTTATTAGTGTTTTCAAGTGAATCTTTCGCAATAAAAATTGTAATAAAAAGCTCATCTGAAAAAAGTCATGCAGTTACTCCATATTATCATTTCAATTTTTTCCCTGTTTTGATAAATGGCATTGACTATGATTTTTTTGGAGGCCAAAGTACTCCTTTGGAATCATTTGCCCGACAAAGGATAATGTTTGAGTTCGATGATGAAATGGAAACTTGTGAATTACCTTCTAATGTAAATGACCGTTTTTTTGAACTAATGGCAAGTGGTTGGAAAAATATATTTAAATACGATGATGGTGAGTTGCTTGGAAGAGGAATGCTCGCTACAAGATTCCCCCCTAGCAGTGTCGTACTGATATTTGTTGCAACGGGGGAGATAGTTGATTTATCACAAGTTGCTTCATTCACAAAGGATGTAGTAATAATAAAGCATATGTCAGAGTTAGTAACCTCAAGTCTCAAAGCAGGAGAATTAGTTATCGTTAAAGACATCGCTACTGGCCAATTAGTTGAAACACTAATATTTCTGATCGATGAATATTTTATAGGCTGGGACGGTTCAATAGGTGGTTTTTACATACAGACTAAAGAGCAGATTGAAGGAAAACTTAAAAAAGCTGAAGCATTGATGAGTGTAAATTGTACGCATATACAAGCACATATGTACAACACATTAAAAACTGAATTAACCCCGCTTGATACTAATGCCTTGTCATCATACATGAAATAAGCACCACAACCTAAATCGGGAATCACCCCTTCGGGGCGGATCTCCGCACTGCATGCTCCGGCCCCACAGCTTAGCGTTAGGTGTCTCTGTGTCATCTTTCAATGTCTGCTACGCTTATGGCTCACTCAATAAAAACAGGTAGTATCTATGTCACCAGAAGCCAAGGTAAACGCTCTCGACTATGCATTCCACGAAAACAACAAAATTCTTGAAGCTACTCACGGAGTTGACTCCCTGATTCTCAATGAACAACGTGAGAAGTTCAAAGAGGTTGATGCGTTTATTGCAGAACAAA
>NZ_JAHHPQ010000531.1:0-16911 GCF_024606245.1 Endozoicomonas sp. SESOKO2 | reverse complement strand
GCGCCCCCATGGGAATCCCCCACTGATTTCTTGAATCAGTGGGGGAGGATGTCAAAGAGATCAGATCCTTACTTGTACGCTTTACTTTTTTGAGGACCAAGGCCATCCTCCTGCTGCGATTCAACGGGCTTGCGCTTTCGATGTCTTATTTTATGTTCCGTCAGGGCCTTGGCATTCTTGCACACCTTGCCGCATGGTCGCTGCTGGCCATCCTCTCCGACCACCCTCGCGTCACAGTTTTGTTGTCCGGTGTGGTATCTTCTTTTGTGATCTGAGAGGGCCTGAGGATTTTTGAAGACCCTCCCGCATGAGCGCTGCTGACCATCTTCCCCGACCATTATTGCGAAGCAGCTTTGTTGCCCCCTGTGGACTTTTCTTATGTGGCCTGTCAGGGCATTGACATTCTTGCAGACCTTCCCGCACGATTGATGCAGACCATTCTCCCCGACCACAGTCACGTTACAGGTTCGTTGTCCGCTGTGATTTTTTCTTTTGTGATCCGAAAGGGCTTTGGCGCTGCTGCAAATCATCCCACATGTCTGCCGTTGGCCATCCTCTCCGGGCACGGTCACCACGTCACAGGTCCGTTGCCCAGTGTGGAGTTTTCTTTTGTGATAGATCAGAGCTTGAGCATTCTTGCAAACCATACCGCATAGCTGCTGCTGGCCATCCTCCCCGATCATTGTCGTGTCACAGGTTTGTTGCCCGGTGTGGTCTTTTCTTATGTGATATCGCAGGGATTGACCATTCTTCCAGACCATACCGCATCGCCGCAGCTGGCCATCCTCATCGATTACGGTCAGGTCACAGGTTTGTTGCACCATGTGGTTTCTTCTCTTGTGTTCCAACAAGGTTTTAGCATTGATGCAGATCATCCCGCATGGCCGCTGCCGGCCATCCTCCCCAATCACTTTTACTTGACAGGTTTTCGGCCCGCTGTGGTATATGCTCTTGTGAGCTGAAAGTACTCCGGCATTCTTGTAAACTTTCCCGCATGGCCGTGGCTGACCATCCTCCCCAATTTCTGCCACGTCGCAGGTTTGTTGCCCGCTGTGTTTTTTTCTTTTGTGACCCCTCAGGGCATCAGCATTCTTGCAGACCTCAGCGCATGGTCGCTGCCGGCCATCTTCCCCTACTACTGTCATGTCACAAATGTGTTGTTTAGTGTGGTATTCGCTTTTGTGATCGGACAGGGCTGCTATTGAACCTTCCCGGAAAAGATGAGCTTGACTCTGACCCGATTGGGATGGTTTATAGGTTTGTTGTTGTATTTCTGAATGGGGAAGCGAAAAGAAAAGCCCGCCTTCTTTGGAAAAATGATGCAGGTTGAGAGGCTCGGCAGGGGGCGCTGAATAGTGGGCTCCCGCACTCATTGGTTGTATCGTGTTTACAGGATAAAAATGACCTTCGCTATTGAAGTATTCTCCATCAGACAAATGGGGCCACAGGCTTTCTGTGTAATTCTGCGGCCATTCAGCGGGCCCTCTGTTATCGGATATTAGCCGTAATTGACAAAAGCCATGACAGGGATGGACGAAACAATTTAAACCCAAAGTATGAAGGAGTTGTTGAGGGCTCTCGCTACCGTCGTCAGAGTCAAAATGCAAGAGGCTGATGAAATTGCCTGTGTGGTGGCTGATGGCACCCGGGAGTTGCTGCCCCGATGATTCTGATGGCTGGCCTGATTGTTGGTCTTGTCCAGAACTAAACGTTACGATGAGGGTGGCAAACGGGTGATCCTGATTCGGTTCTTTTTGTTCGATTGGGCTAAACGACGTTGAATCAGGATTCCAGTAGCTTTCTGAAAACCGACCGAGAGCAACAAACATTTCCAGAGGGAACCATGAATATGAGGTGGCGCGCAGAGAGACGTCTCCGGTAGTCAGGATTGGTTCGTAACCCAGCAGGAGGGGGGTGGCGTGGAGCCATTGCCACGAAAACGACTTAAGAATGGTCGTTTTTGCCCGGTAACCGCCAGTTCCTGATGGTTTGTCATCAGGCAGCGAATCTGATTCTGCATAGTCGTTTGTATCGGCAATGTCTGATGGGTTGTCTGGCAATCTTTGCTGATCAGGCTTTGTAGATAAGCTTTGGTTTGGATAGCCTGTTTTCCCTTCAAATTCGACAGTAAAACGTCCTGTCCACGGTTCGGCCCGACAGACGACAAAAAACAACAATGGCAGCAACAATGTTACCGCAAAGAGTGAGTGTTTAATCATTCTATCCTTGCGTCCTGATATACAGAGAGGAAGGATAGATCAAGAAAATAAGTGTGTTTTTTGAAATCCCCGGGCCACTCAGGTAAAGCCGTTAAGCCTTAATGAAGGGGAGGGCAGATCAGATCGTTCTTATTTACTTTATTGAGGTTCTTTGTCATCGTACTGCTCCCTGTCAACGAGCTTGCGCTTTCGATGTCTTCTTTTGTGATCTTCCAGAGCTTGAATATTCTTGCAGACCTTCTGGCACGGCCGCTGCTGGCCATCCTTTCCGACCAATGTTATGGCACAGGTTTGTTGTCCGCTGTGGACTTTGCTTTTGTGATTCGAGAGGGCTTGAGCATCCTTGCAGAACTTGCCACATTGCTGCTGAAGGCCATCCTTCCCGACTAAAGTCACGTCACAGGCTTGTTGCCAGGTGTGGGCTTTTCTTTTGTGATCCGTCAGGGTTCTGGCGCTTTTGCAGATCTTCCCACATGGCCGCGGCTGGTTATCCTTGCCGACCACGGTTATGGCACAGGTTCTTTGTCCGCTGTGAGCTCTTCTTTTATGATCCGTCAGAGCTCTGGCACACTTCCAGATCGTTCCGCATGGCCGTGGCTGGCCATTCTCCCAGACTAAGGTTATGTCACAGGTTTGTTGCCCGGTGTGCTCTTTTCTTTTGTGTTCCCATAGGGCGTTAACATTCTTGCAGACCATTCCACATGGTCGCCCCTGGCCATCCTCTCCGGTCACTGTTACGTCACAGGTTCTTTGCCCGCTGTGGCATGAGCTTTTGTGAACCGAAAGAACCTCAATATTCTTGTAGACCCTACCGCATGACTGTTGCTGGCCATCCTTCCCGATCACAGTCACGTTACAGGTTTGTTGCCCGCTGTGGTATCTTCTTTTGTGGTCCGTCAAGCCTTTAAGGTTCTTGCAGACAGTCCCGCATGGCCTCTGCTGGCCATCCTCCCCGATTACTGTCCTGTTACATTTTTGTTGCCTGCGATGGAAGCTTCTTTTGTGATTCCCCAGAGCGCAAGCATTCCTAAAGACAATTCCGCATGGTCGCTGCTGGTCATCCTTCCCAACCACGGTCACGTTACAGGTTTTTTTCCCGGTGTGGTATTTGCTTTTGTGACATGACAGGGATTGAGCATTGCTGAAGGCCCTCCCGCATGGTTGCTGCTGACCATCTTTCCCGACCAATGTTATGTTGCATATTATATGTTTTTTGTCGTATATGTTTTTGTTATTCGGCTGCGCTTGTGTTGTGACTGTCCGGGAAAGATAAGGTTCGCTCTGAGCCAATCGGGATGACTCCGTGGCGTTTTGCTGCGTTTTTGAATGGGTAACGGGAATCCCGACTTCTTTGAGACTACCACCCAGATCGAGTGGCCTGCCAGTGGTCATCAAGTCATCAGCGTTGAAAGGCAAATTCCAGAGCATTAAAGCATCATCATTGAGTGGCTCGGCAAGATTGGTTGTATAGGTTGTTCCGGCACTCATCATGAGCGTAGCGTTAACGGTATCAGCATGAACTATGCAACTAAAGCACTGTCCATTGGCTAAATGGGGGCATGAGCTTTGATCATGTAGTGCTCCTGTGTGGCCTGTCGAACTTTCTACGAAGTTCAGCGACCATTCAGAGGGTGCTGTGTTATCGGATGATTTTCTGAGTTTACAAACGCCACGACAGGGATAGACAAAACAATTTAAACCCAAAGTATGCAGGTGTCGTTGAGGACCGCTGTTATCGTCGCCATAGTTAGTACTCAGGGAGCCAGTGAATGAGCCTATACAGTGGGTGGATGTTCCCGGGGCTTTTTGGCTGGATGATTCAGATGGCTGGTGTGGTTGTTTATGGCCTGAGCCAAGCATTGTAGTGATGGCCGCAGACGGGTGATCCTGTCCCACCTCTTGTTGTTCAGTGAGGGTAAAAAGCGGTGAATCAGAGTTCCAATAGTTTTTTAAAAGCCAACTGACAGCGACAAACACTTCTACAGGCAACCAGGGATAAGGAGTGGAGCTTACGGGGGTATGTTTGGTGTTCAGGATCAGTTCGTAATCAACCAGCAGGGTGGAGGCATAAAGCAATTGCCACGAAATCGACTCAATAAGGGCGGGAGGGACACTGTAACAGCCATGTATCTTTTGTTTGTTATCAGCTAGAAAATCTGAACTTGCATAACTGTTTGTTTCGGCAATGTTCGACGGATTATCCGAACGTCTGAGATGGTCAAGCTTTATACGAAAGCTCTGGTTTGGAAAAACTGCATTTCGTCCAAATTCGACAATACAGCATTCTGTCAAAGGTTGAGCTTGACAGGCGACAGGCAGTGTCAGTACCAGCATTGCAGACAAGAGTGAGCGTTTAATAATTCTACACATGCATTCTAGTTGGTAGAGAGGAAGGATAGACCAAACAATAAGAGAGTTTTTCTGTCAGAAACCTTCTGTTAAAAACCAAAGCTTTGCACAGGGCAAAAAAATACCAAAGGCTGTGCCCATCTGCTTTTTTTTCTGGCATTAACCACCGTCAGTTAATGACTGAAGTTTTGCCAAGTCCATTTAAACGAGCAATGTCTTTTGGTAGTCCTGAGTCGTTCTGGAAAAACCGCCTAACCTTCATAAAAGGGTGGGCGTCAGATGAATCGCTACTTATTCACTTGGCCTTTCTGAGGTTGGATTACCCGGGGTCTCATCCACGGGCTTGCGCTTTCGATGACTTCTTTTGTGTGCCGAAAGGTTTTTAGAGCTCTTGAAGAGTTTTCCGCATGGTCGCAGCTGGCCATCCTCTCCGACCACGGCTGAGTCACAGGTTTTTTGCTCGCTGTGATGCACTCTCTTGTGGTCCGACAGAGATTGGCCATTCATGAAGACTTTCCCACATGGCTGCGGCCGGCCATCCTCCGCGATCAGGGTCATGTCGCAGGTTTTTTGTCCACTATGATATAGGTTTTTGTGACTCGCCAGAGTTTGAGCATTCTTGCAGATTCTTCCGCATGGCCGCGGTTGACCATCCCACCCGATCATGGTCGCGAAACAGGTTTTTTGCCTGGTGTGTTTTCCGCTTTTGTGACTCGACAGGGCTGCAGCATTCTTGTAAATCTTCCCGCATGGCCGAGGCTGACCATCCTCCCCGGTCACTATCACCTCACAGGATCGTTCTCCGGTGTGTGCTCTGACTTTGTGAGACGAAAGTGCCTGACTATTCTGGCAGACCTTCCCGCATGGCCGCTGATGGCCACCTTCCCCAACCACTGTTGTTTCACAGGTTCTTTGCCCGGAGTGATAGTTGTATTTGTGAGCTGACAGTATTTTGTGATTCTTGCAGACTTTTCCACATGGCCGCGACTGGCCGTCATCACCGACCACGGTTTCGTAGCAGGTAAGGTACCCGGAGTGATCCCTGATTCTGTGATCCGGGAGGGGCTTTGCTGTGCCCGCTTGTGAAGGGTGAAGTTGTCGCTGGCCCAATTGAGGTGATTCGGAAGTTGTTTGTTGTGTTTCTGAGGTTCCCATTAAGGAAAAGGGGGGGAGAGGCATTAAGGAGAGCTCGATTTCTTCGAGATACCTGCATGGATCGGCTGGCTCATTAATGAACCCAAAATCATCAGTGTTGTTGAAAGGCAAGTTCCGGAACGCTGGCGGGCAATGATTGAGTGGCCCGGAAGGGGCAATTGTATGCGCGGCCCCTGCACTTATCGAGCCTGTACAGTTTAAGTTATTGGACGGGTCACGATTAATATCATGAGGATGTGGTCCAGACAGTTGGTCGTAATGGTATGGGGGAGCACTTTCAAAAAAATCATCCAATATTTTGGAAATCCAATATTCTTCGGGCTGTTCAGCTTTTAAAGGGCCAGCATGGCCTATGCAATCATAGCTTGGTCCATTCGTGAAATGAGTGTACGAGTGTTCTATGCTATCCGGAGACCATTCAGCCGACCCTGATCCGTCGTATGGTGGTCCAAATTGACAAGCGCCATGACAGGGATGGACAAAACAATTTAAACCTAAAGTATGTGAGTGCTGTAGAGGGCTGCCGCCGCCGGAGCCAGAATAGCCGCCGAAGCCAGAATAAAAGAGGTTGGTGAAAGAGCGCCTGTGGCAAGTGGTGGTTTGCGTGGTTCTCTGGCCGGATGATTCTGATGGCTCGTGTTGTTGGTTATCTCCTGAACCCGTCATCATTGTGATAGTTGTTAATGGGAAATCCCTCTGTTTCAGCATAGATGTTGCCTCTTGATGTTCAATCAGGTTAAACAGCGGTGAATCGGAGTTCCGGTAACTTCTTAAAAACCAGCCGACAGCAACAACCGCTTCTACAGGTACCCATGAGTAGGGAGCCGGGAATAGAGGGACATCTTTGGTTTTCAGGATCAGTTCGTAACCAGCCAGCAGCTGAGTGACGTAAAGCCATTGCCACGAAATCGACACAATAATAGTCGTTCTTGCCTTGTTTCCACCCGTACTATGGCGTTTGTCATCGGGCGTTGAATCTAATTCTGCGTAGTCTTCTGTGTGGGTAATGTCTGACGGGTTATCTGGTAGTACACGCAGGTCACGTTTTATAGAAAAGCTCTGGTTTGTTTGTTCAAGCTCGATAATAAAAGGTTCTGTCAACGATTCGGCCATACAGGCGACAGACAACAACTGCAGAGACAACAATAGCAATAACACTAGCAACAACAGTAGTGTCGCAAAGAGAAGGCGTTTAATGATTTTATCCCTGTATTCTTGTTGACAGAGAGGAAGGATAGACCAAGAAAATAAGAGCGTTTTTTTCTGGAAACCCATCGAAGCGCTGATAAATCCCTGGTTGGGCCCGGACATATTCACTTTACATTCTCAAGGTTAAAGGTCATCGTCCTGATCTGTATGATCAGGCTTGCGTTCCCGATGTGTTTTTTTGTGCTCCGACGAGGTTTTGGCACCCCAACAGACCATCCCGCATCGACGCGGCTGGCCATTCTTCCAGAACACGATCGTTTTACAGGTTCGTTGCCCTGGGTGGTATTTGGTTTTGTGAGAGGATAGAGATTGAGCATTCTTGAAGATTTTCCCGCATGACCGCGTCTGGCCATTCTTCGCGATCACGACCCGGTCACAGGTTTGTTTCCCGCTGTGCTCTTTTCTTTTGTGATCCGTCAGAATTCTGGCATTCTCGCAAAGCAGCCCGCATCGCTGCTGCTTGCCATACTTCCCGATCACGGTTAAGTCACAGATTTTTTGCCCGGTGTGATATCTACTCTTGTGAGATGAAAGTGATTGAGGGTTCCTGCAGCGCACCCCGCATGGCTGCCGGCCTTCCCTCCCGACTACGGTTACATCACAGACGCTTTCTCTGGTGTTGTTTTTGTGCTCCGACAGAGTTTCTGATGCACTTGTCTGGAAAAGAGAAGGTTGGCACTGATCTGATTGATGTGACTCAGTGGTTATTGATTGTGTTTCTGAAGTTTTCACTGAGGTGAGTGTGTTTATTGGCGTAGGGGAAAAACCCGCTTCTTCGAGAAGACTACATGAATCGAGTGGCCCATGAATGAACTCAAAACCATTGGCGGTGGAAAACGTATTCTCCGGCGTACTGGCGACCCCGCCTGCGGCGAACTCGTCTATATAATTGCAGCTATTGGCCGGATTTCCAGTACTGTCATCCGGCTCTGACTCAAATAGTTGGTCGTAATGGTACGGGAATTGTTCGTCAGTGAGTTCACTCAATAATGCAAACAGTGATTTTTCCCGGGACTGTGAAGCTTTTGCAGGATCAAAATGGCTTACGCAATTAAAGCAATGTTCATCGGCTAAATGGGGGCATGAGCTTTGTCCGGGAGTTCCTGACTGAGCGGTTTCTATTTCTGGCATCGACTCTGGAGTTTTTATCGAAGCATCAGACCGCTCACAGTGCAGTTCAGCAGACTCTCCGCTACCGGATGGTGGTCGGAAACTACAAACACCATGACAGGGATGGACAAAACAATCTAAACCCAAAGTATGCAGGTTTGGTTGAGGGCCTTCGTTGCCGTCATCAGGGTCAGAATACAAGAGACGAGTGAAATAGCCTATAGGGCGGTAGGTGGCTTCCGGGGCCTGCTGCCCCGATGATTCTGGTAACTGGTATTGTGGTTGGCCTTGTTCAGGGGCTGGCATAGTAGCGATGACCTCCAACGGGTGATTCTGGCTCGCCCCCTGTTGTTGAATCAGGTTGAGTCGTTCAATCGAGTCAAATAGCGGTGAATCGGGTTTCCAATCGCTTTTCAAAAGCCAACCGATAGCGACAACCACTCCTATGGGAAGCCATGGATATGGGGTTGTGCCCAGAGGGGCGTCTCTGGTAGTCAGGATCAGTTGGTAACCAATCAGCAGGTGAGTGACTTGAAGCCATTGCCACGAAACCGATTCAATAAGGGGTGTTTTTGTGTTGCAACCACAAGATCTTTTTCGTTTGTTGTCTGGTGGCGAATCTAATCCTGCATAACCGTTTGTGTCGGCAATATATGATGGACTGTCTGACAGTGTATGCCGGTCTCGCTTTATAGAAAAGCTTTGGTTTGGAGACCCCGTTTTCTGTTCGAACTCGTCAAGAAAGCGTTCTGTAAATAGTTCGGCCTGACAGACAACAGATGACGCAAGTAGTGACAACAGTAGCAACAACATCGAAGTCGAAAAGAGGGAAAGTTTAATAATTCTATCCTTGCCTTCTGGTTGACAGGGAGTAAGGATAGACCAAGAAAATAAGGGCGTTTTCTTTCAAAAACCAATGAAGTGTTGCTGCACTATTTAAACGATCGTTGTCTTTTGGGAGGGAGATCTCATGAAAGGGCCGGTGTCAGATCAGTCGTTTCTTATTCACTCTTCCTTCTTGAGGACTGGAGTTATCGTTCCGGTCCAAATCACTGGACTTGCGTTTTCGATGTGCTCTTTTGCGATCCCATAGGACTTGTGCATCAATGCACTGCTTTCTGCATGGCCGCGGCTGACCATCTTTCCCGACCAAGGTCACGTCACAGGTTTGTTGCCCGCGGTGGTCGCTGCTTTTGTGATCTGTCAGGGCCCTGGCATTCTTACAGATCTTCCCGTATGGTCGCTGCTGAGCCTTTTCCCCAGCTAAGGTTATGTTACAGGTTTTTTGCTTACTGTGGTCTCTTGTTTTGTGATTGTAGAGGGCTTGAACACCCTTGCAGACCTTTCCGCATGATCGCTGCCGACCATCCTCCCCGACCACGGTTACTTGGCAGGTCCGTTGCCCGCTGTGGACGTTTCTTTTGTGGTTCGACAGGGACTTAGCACTTTTACAGACCGTTCCGCATGGCCGCAGCTGGCCGTATTCCCCGACCACGGCTACGTCACAGGTTCGTTGCCCGCTGTGGACATTCCTTTTGTGATTAATCAGGTCTCCATTATTTTGGCATAGTTTCCCGCATGGTTGCTGCTGACCATCCTCTCCGACCACGTTCACGTCACAGGCTTTTTGCCTGCTGTGGATTCTGGTTTTGTGATTTGATAAAGCTTTAGCATTTTTGCAGGTTGTCCTGCATGGTCGCTGTTGGCCATCCTTCCCGATCACGGTTACGCCACAGGTTTGTTGCCCGCTGTGTTCATTTCTTTTGTGATCCGTCAAGACTTGACCATTCCTGCAGATCTTTCCGCATGGTCGCGGCTTGCCATCCTCGCCGATCACTGACACTTCACAGGTTTTTTGTCCGGTATGGTATCTGCTTTTGTGAACCGAAAGGATTTGAGCACTCCTGCAGATCTTTCCGCATGGTCGCGGCTGTCCATCCTCCCAAATCACTATCACTTTACAGGTTTTTTGCCCGTTAGCATCAGTTGTAAAGGGGTCTCCTGTTCTCATTGATTCTGAGGGAACCCTGTCTACAGAGTGGCAGCTATTGTCTCTGTTCACGTTAATGCCGTATGGTTGTGGCTCAGATACTTCTCTGGAATTGCATTGAAATTGAATATCAGGGAGATCCAGCGATGGGTATGGTTGGGAGCGTGCATTGAGTAAAGGAGCATAATGACCCATGCAACTAAAACAGTATCCACTGGCCAAATGCGGGCATGAACTCTGCCCGTAATTCAGTGGCCATTCAGCGGGTTCATTGCTATCGAATGATAGTCGGAAACTACAAACGCCATGACAGGGATGCACGAAACAATTAATATCCAAAGTATGTTGGTGTGGTAGAGGGCCGCTATTATCGCCGCCAGAGCCAAAATCCGGGGGACTGGTGAAAGAGACGGTAAGGTGACTGTTGGCTTTTGGAGCTTCCCGATCGGATGATTCTGATGGTTGGCCTGATGCTCGGGCTTGTCCAGAGCCAGGCATTAGAATAATGCCCGCAAATGGTTGATTCTGACTCATCTCTTGTCGATCAGTCAGGCTAAGTTGTTCAGTGGGGTTAAACAGTGGTGAATCGGAGTTCCAATAGTTTTTCAGAAGCCAACTGACAGTGACAACCGCCTGGAGAGGTACCCATGAATAAGGAGTGGCGCATAGTGGGCCATCTCTGGGGGGCAGAATCAGTTCGTAAGCAAACAGCAGGTCAGTGGCGCAAAGCCACTGCCACGAAATTGATTCAATAGGGGGCGTTTTTGTCCTGTAATCGCAAGCTCTCTGTCGTTTGTCATCAGTTGGCGAACCTGATTCTGAATAGCCGTTTGTGTCGGTAATATCTGATGCTCTGTCTGACAGTGTATAGCGGCCATACTTTATAGAAAAACTCTGGTTTGGAGAAGTTGTTTTCTGTTCAGGCATGACAATATAACGTTCTGTCAACACTTCGGCCTGGCAGATGACGGACAACAGGAGCAGCAGAGGTGTCACAAAGGGTGAATGTTTAATAATTCTATCCTTGCATTCTGGTGACTAGAGAGGAGGGATAGATCAGGATAATAAGTCTATTTTTCGTGTAAAACCCACTGAATAGCCGTAGCATCTCTTTAGGTTAACATTGTCTTTTGATTACCCCTTATCGCTCCGCAAAAAATTGCTAACCCCTCCTGAAATAACGGGTGTCTGATCAGATCGTTACTTATTCACTTTACTTTTTTGAGGACTCAAATCATCGTCTCGATTTTTATCAACAGGCTTACGCTTTCGGTGTCTTCTTTTGTGCTGAGAAAGGTCTTTAGCATTCTTGCAGAGTTTTCCGCATGGTTGCTGCTGGCCATCCTCCCCGATCACTCTGAGATCACAGTTTTTTTGCCCGCTGTGGAATGCCCTTTTGTGAACCGACAGGGCCCCGGCATCCTTGCAGATTGAACCGCATGGCCTCGACTGACCATCCTCTCCAATCACTGCTGCGTCACAGGTTTTTTGCCCAGTGTGGTATATGCTTTTGTGACTCGACAGGGATCCGGCATTCTTGAAGACCTTGCCGCATGGCCTCGGTTGGCCATCCCCCCCGATCACTGTTAAATCACAGCTTTTTTTCCCAGTGTGGTATGAGCTTTTGTGACCCGACAAGGCTCCGGGATTCCTGCAGATTGTCCCACATGGTCGCTGTTGGCCATCCTCTCCGAATACGATTACATCACAGGTTTTTGGCCCGCAGTGTGCCCTGCTTTTGTGATCCGACAGAGCTTTGGCATTTTTGCAGACCTTTCGGCATGGCTGAGGCTGGCCATTATCACCGATCATTACCTCGCCACAGATTTTTGGCTCGCAGTGGTATCGGTTTTTGTGAACCGTGAATAAACGAGTATTCCTGAAGATCTTACCGCATGGTCGCTGGTGACCATCCTCCCCGACCACTGTCATGTCACAGGTTTTTTGCCAGGTAGCTTCAGCTGTAGAGGCTGCCCCTGCAGTCACTGAGTATGAGGTGACCCCGGATAAGGCGACCCCGTCTAGGGCGACCGCGACCCCGTCCAAGAATAGTTGGCCAGACCATTGGCGCTGATTGACAGGCGGGCCATCCATTGTTTTGGAGAGCGAAGTGTTTACAAAATCAAAGTTATCTATGCAGCTAATGCAGTGGCCATATGCCAAGTGGGGGCATGAGCTTTCTAAGGAATTCAGAGGCCATTCAGCAAACTCTCTGCTACCAGATGATAGTCGTAAACTGCAAACGCCATTACAGGGATGGACGAAACAATCCAAACCCAAAGTATGCTGGTGTTGTTGAGAGCCTCTATTACCGCCGACAGAGCCACAATACAGGGAGCTAGTGAAAGAGCTTGTAGGTTGGGGCGGCGCTTGTGGGACTTGCTGCCCCGATGATTCAGATGGCTGGCCTTGTTTTTGGACATGTCCGGGGCTGTGCATCATAGCGGTGATCGCAAACGGGTGATCCTGACTCACCATCTGCCGTTTCATCGGGTCAAACAACAGTGAATCGGGATTCCAATAGCTCTTTAAAAGCCAACGTAAAACGACAACAACTTTTACAGGTACCCATGAACAGGGGCTGTAGCATAGAGTGGCGTCGCTGGTGGTCAGGATCAGTTTGTAATCAACCAGCAGACGAGAGGCATAAAGCCATTGCCACGCAATCGATTCAATCAGGGTCGATTTTATCCCATAACAGCTGGGTCTCTGTGGTTTGTCATCAGGCAGTGAATCTGATCCTTCATAGCCGTTTGTATTGATAATATCTGGCGGTTTGTCCGGCGGTGCATGCTGGTCAGTCTCTATAGAAAAGCTGCGGTTTGTCAGGCCTCTCTTCAGTCCAGGCTCAACAATATAATGTCTTCTCAACTGATGAGCTTCGCAGGTGGCAGA
Source organism: Endozoicomonas sp. SESOKO2 (assembly GCF_024606245.1). Taxonomy (NCBI): domain Bacteria; kingdom Pseudomonadati; phylum Pseudomonadota; class Gammaproteobacteria; order Oceanospirillales; family Endozoicomonadaceae; genus Endozoicomonas; species Endozoicomonas sp. SESOKO2. The sequence goes on along the minus strand of NZ_JAHHPQ010000531.1, from coordinate 3,984 downwards.
CAACAACGTTAGCACTAACAGCAGTGTCGCAAAGGGTGGTTGTTTAATAATAGTGTTCTTGCATTCTGGTGGGTAGAGAGGAAGAATAGATCAAGATAATAAGTGTGTTTTATTATAAAAAAACCAATGAAACGCTGCTGCATACTTTAGAAAAACATTGTCTTTTGATGGTCACTTATCGATCCGGCAAAATCGCAAACCTTCATTAAAAAGCGAGTGTCTGATCAGATCGTTACTTATTTACTTTACCTTTTTTAGGGCTGAAGTTATCGTCTTTATTCAAATCATCAGGCTTGCGTTTTCGATGTCTTATTTTGTGCTTCATCAGGGCATGTATACTGTTGAACACCTTCCCGCATGATTGCTGCTGGCCATCCTTCCCAACTACTTTCAGGTCACAGGTTTGTTTTCCGGTGTGGTATATTCTTCTGTGATTTGCCAGGATTTTAGCATTAATGCAGACCATGCCGCATGGTCTCTGCAGGCCATCCTCTCCGATCAGTATTCTGTCACAGGTTTGCTCTCCGGTGTGATCTTTTCTTTTGTGACCCGACAGGGCTTTAGCATTAATGCAGACTTTGCCGCATAGTCGCTGCAGTCCATCGGCTCCGGTCAGTGTTCTGTCACAGGTTCTTTGCCCAGTGTGATATGCGCTTTTGTGGACCGACAGGGCTCCAGCATTCTTACAAACCGACTCGCATGGCCTTGGCTGGCCATCGTCACCGATCACGGTTACCTTGCAGGTTCGTTGCTCGCTGTGGACTTTGTTTTTGTGGGATGCCAGGGATCGAGCATTCTTACAGAACTTCCCACATGGCCGTGACTGGCCATCTTCGCCGTTCACTGTCACGTCACAGGTCGTTTGCTCGGTGTTGTTTTTGTTTTTGTTTTTGTGATCCGGCAGAGTCGGTAATGTGCCTGTCTGGGAAAGATGAGAATAGCTCTGACCTGATTGAGGTGACTCAGTGGTTGTTTGTTGTGTTTCTGAGGTTTCCACCAGGGGAAGAGTGTCTGTGGATACAAGCGAGAACCCGGCTTCTTCGAGAAGACCGCATGGATCGAGTGTCTCATAAATGAACTCAAAATTATCAGCGGTGGAAGACAATTTCTCGAGCGTGTCAGTGGCCACTGCAGCCACTGAGATTGAGGCGTCCCCCCCTGTAAGGTTGCCGCTATTGGTCAGGTTCCCACTGTGGTCATCCGGCTGTGGCTTCAATGGTTGATCGTAATAGAATGATAATTGTTTGTCATTGAGTTCACTCAATAGTGCGAAAAGCGATTTTTCCTGAGACTGTGTAGCGTTTTCAGGCTCAAAATGGAATATGCAGCTAAGGCATTGCTCATCGTTCGAATGGGGGCATGAGCTTGGTTCGGGTGTTGCCTCTATTGGTCGGAATTGACAAACGCCATGACAGGGATGAACGAAACAATTTAAACCCAAAGTATGTGATTGTTGTTGAGGGCCTCCGTTATCGCCGCCAAAGCCAGAATACGGGAGGCTCGTGAAAAAACTTGTAGAGTGGGTGGTGGCTTGTGGGGCTTGTCGCCCCGGTAATTCTGATGACTGGTGTGGTTGTTGGTTATTTCCAGAGCCCAACATCAGAGTAATGGCTGCAAACGCTTCCACAGATAGCTGCGAATAAAACTCAGAGCTTAAATAGTGGTCTCTGTTTTTCAGGATCGGTTCGTAACCCAACAGCAGTGAAGAGGCGCACAGCAAGTGCCACGAAATCGACTCAATAATGGTCGTTTTTACTCTGTAAACGCCGGGGCTTTGTGGTTTGTCATCAGTGGGGGAGTCTGAGCCTGCGTAACCGTTGTCATTGGCAATGACTGAAGGGTTGCCCGGCAATCCGGGCAGGTAATGCTTTAAAGAAAAGCTTTTGTCTGGAGAATCTGCACTCTCTTGAAGCTCGACAATAAAATGTTCTGTCAACAGCTGAGCCTGACTGGAGGCAGATAACGATAGCAGTAACGCAAAGAGTAAGTGTTTAATCATTGTATCCTTGCATTTTCTGATTTGAAGGGTGCAAGGATAGACCAAGAAAATAAGCGAATCTTTATGTTGAAGACCTTCTGCGAAAAATCTATTGAAACACTGTGCACTCGTCGGTGAGCAATGACAGCGTGATCTCTGGTCATCCGAGCAACAGATGAATGATTTCAGCCATCGCTTTAGACGAGCAGTGCCTTTGGATGAAAGGGTGGGTATTGATCGCTATTTATCCTTCTTATCTTCACTTTGTGATTGATGCGCTTTCTGTTTGTGAGATCTCAAGTCTTCAGCACGACTAAAGATCCTTAAGCATGGTTGCTGCTTGCCATCCTTTGAGACAACTATCTCCATACATCTTCTTCCAATGCAGTGGAAGTCTCTTTTGTGACGTTCCAGCACGAGAGCATTACTGAAAACTCTATGGCACGGTGGGCCAGAGACCCCGTACCCGAGTGGTTCGTCACAGATTTTTTGCCCGCTGTGGTCTCTTTTTTTGTGAAGCTCCAGTTCTCTTTCACTCATGCAGGCCTTTTTGCATGGCCGACGCTGGCCATACTTCTCCCTCACTGTCTCGTCACAGGTTATTTTCTGGTTGGGCTTTCTTCTTTTTTGCATCGACATGGCTCGATAATACTCCCTGCAGGCTATCCCGTATGACTGCATCTGGCTGTCCTTCCCGACCACTGTTGCGAAACAAGTTGCCTGCCCAGTTTGGTATTTGTTTTCATTATACGACTGTGTTTTCTCTGTGCCTGAATGCATCTGATCGTCCTTCCTGACTATTTTTGCGAAACAAGTTGCCTGCCCAGTTTGGTATTTTTTTTCACTATACGACGGTGCTTTCTCAGCGCCTGACGAGGAAAGGTGAACAGTTCTGTGTTTTTGTTGGTCTGCTCTGCTGTGCTGGTCATTTGCATGGTGATCAGGAGCATGGCTTATGAAAGTGAACTGGTCTCCACTGTCCAAATTGGGCATAGAACTTTGCTCGGGTGTTGCCTGTGATTGTCGTAATTTACAAGCACCATGACAGTTATCTACGAAACAATTTAAACCCAAAGTATGTTGCTGTTGTTCAGGGTGTCCGTTACCGTCGTCAGAGTCAGAATGCTGGAGGCTAGTGATAGTGCCTGTATGTTGGGTGGTTGTCCCTGAGCCTTGCTGGCCGGATGATTTTCGTGGCTGGCCTTGTTGTGAGCCATGTCCGGGGCTAAGCATCATGGTAGTGATCGCAAACGGGTGTTGTCCGCTCGGGTTAAACATCGGTGAATCGGGGTTCCAGTAGCTTTTCAAAAGCAAACCGACAGCGGCAAATGCTTCCATAGGTAACCACGAACAAGGGTTAGCACTTGGGTGGCCGTCTCTGGTTTTCAGGATCAGTTCATAACCCACCAGCAGACCAGTGGCGTAGAGCAATTGCCACGAAAGCGATTCAATAGTGGATATCCTTACTCCGAAAACGCCGGATCGGTGTGGGTTGTCATCAGTGAGGGAATCGGATCCTCCATAGCCGTCGGTGTCGACAATGACTGAAGGCTCGCCCGACAATCTGCTCCGGTCATGCTTTATGGAGAAGCCTTTGTCCGGAGATCCTGTACTCTGCTGAAACTCGACAACATAATGTTCTGTCAACAGTTGAGCCCGACAGGTGACAAACAACGACAGCAACAGCAGCGCCGCAAAGAGTGAATGTTTAATCATTGTATCCTTGCACTTTCTAGTGTAAAGAGTGCAAGAATAGACCAAGAAATTAAGCGTATTTTTCTGCCAAAGATCTTTCTTTAGGCGAGTGGTGTCTTTTGATAGTCCGGGACCGCTTCGCTAAAACCGCACACTTCATCAAAGAAATTGTTGCAAAAGCGGTGGGCAAAGCTGAGCTACCCTTCCAAAAGGTTTTGAAAGAGTGGGTGTCAGATAAATCGCTGTTTATCCTCTTGCTCTTCAGAAATGCCAAAGCCCTGTCGGTTCACAGAAGCTCAAAACACACCAGA
>NZ_JAHHPQ010000530.1:0-3067 GCF_024606245.1 Endozoicomonas sp. SESOKO2 | reverse complement strand
CTTGGATACATCCTGAAAAAACTGCCGTCACAAGCTGGATGACGGACAGGTCGACCAGGTACGAGACATTCTGCGTGATATTGACTCCCTGACACCCCACACGGGCTTTCTCTTTGACAAGATCAACTTCCTGATGGATGCCACCATGGGTTTCATCAACCTGGAGCAGAACAATATCATTAAGATATTCTCCGTAGCAGCCGTTATGTTCCTGCCACCTACCCTTATTGCCAGTATCTATGGTATGAACTTCAAAGTAATGCCGGAGCTCAATGCCAGCTGGGGATACCCTCTAGCCCTGATTTTGATGTTAGCGAGTGCCCTTGGCACCTATGTGTTCTTTAAACGAAAAGGCTGGTTATAGAAGCTCTGTCAAGCTGTAGCCTGTCAGATGGCAGGCTTTACTCTTATTTCTGAAATGTCAGTCTAACGGCAAAGGATTGTTCATCTTTCCCAAAACTGATGCTGGCGTTATGCCTTTCAGCGACCACTTTAACCAGCGACAAACCCAATCCGTGACCGGGTGTTGTCCGACTCTGATCAAGCCGATAAAGCCTCTGGAATACCTTTTCATATTCTGATTCCGGAATACCTGCCCCCTGGTCAATCACTGATACCGAATTCTGATCAACACGAATTTTGATCTCACTCCCTTCATGGGAGTACTTGATGGCATTCTCAACCAGATTAAAAAGAATTCTGAATAGCAACTGGTGATTCCCCTGAACAACCAGATTCTGCTGCACTTCAAGCATTAAAGACTGCTCACTGGCTTCTGCCAGAGGCTCAGCCAGCTCAACAACCTCCGCGCCTATTTCGGTCAGGTCACAAGGGACAAATTCAAGATGTCCATGCCTATATTCCAGTTTGCTGAGCTCAAGCATGGCATTGAAGGTATGCAGAATGGTATCAAGCTCAGCCTGGGCCTCAAGAATATCCTCAACACCAGCACCGCCATTTAAATGGTATCCATCCAACTTGATCCTCAGTCGGGATAGCGGTGTTCTGAGATCATGAGCAATACTGCTGGTTACCGTTGCTATAGCTTCTACTGAGTCTTCAATCTGCTCAAGCATTTGATTGATATGGCCCGCCAGCTCATCAAACTCATCACCTTTTTCAGTGACTGGAACCCTGGCTGCTAACTGACCTTCACTGACTGTTGCAGTCACCTGATTGATTCCACGAAGCCGTGCCAGTACTTTTTTTGAAAATAGAAATCCGGTCAATAGCCCCACCAGCAAAACCAGTACCATTGCAATATAAAAGGCCAGCGTGAAACGAGAGGCAAACAGGTTAAAGTCTGAAGAGTTGTAGGCCAGTACCAGAGGCCCCCAGCGACTGTTGATACGACTCCCCCTCACCCTCTGAAAGCGACCGTCTCCCAACACCGAATCTCCCAGTATCCAGAAACTGCCCATGGCCGGGGACAGCGGGACGGTTTCAGGCAGATAATTCAGATTACCCTGGTAGCCTTCGGCGCTTTTATACACCACCAGTGCTTGCCGGCTTTTCTCTGCCAGCTGACGAACGGCCAGACTGAACTCACTTTCTGACTGGCTTTTGGCCAAGGATGCCAGAGAATTGAGCTGTTCCAGAACAAACTGATCTTGCCGTTTCTGGTAGAACCCCAGACTATAGTCCTTCACCAACCAAAGCGCTGATCCGCACAGTATCAGGACAATAGCCGTATGCAGTAAGGTGTAACGTAGCAGTGAGGATCTTTGTAACCGACCCAGAGGGTTAAGCCGGCTCACGGAGAACATAACCCGCTCCTCTCACGGTCTGAATCAGGGCTACCCCTCCGGCAGAATCCAGCTTTTTCCTCAATTTAGCGACATGCACATCAATAATGTTGCTGCCCGGATCAAAGTGATAATCCCACACGGATTCAAACAGCATGGTTCTGGAGATCACCTGACCTTTATGCTCAAGAAGAAAGCGCAGAAGTTGGAACTCTCTCGGCTGAAGATTGACTTCCATCTGGTTTTTGATTACACGCCTGGACAATAAATCCACTTCAAGATCAGAGATAGCCAGAGTATTTTCAGCTTCTTTGAAATGCCCCCTGCGTGTCAGGATTTCTGCCCTTACCAGGAGTTCACCAAAAGAGAAAGGTTTGCAAAGGTAATCATCTCCCCCCTGCTTCAAACCTTTAATGCGTTCATCAACACCATCGAGAGCACTGAGGATGATAACCGGTGTCTGGTTTTCAGCGGCTCGCAGTGCCGCCAGCACTTTAAGCCCTTCCATCTGGGGCAGCATCCGGTCCAGAACAATGATATCGTAGCGTTCACCCAACGCCATAAACAGACCATCCCGGCCATTGTCAACCAGATCCACGGTCCAGCCATGCTCCGTGAATCCCTTAGCAATGTATTCACGGGTTGTCTGGTCGTCCTCAACCACAAGCAACTTCATATCACCACACCTGCAAACAGTCTGTTCCGTCCATGACGGAAGGCATCAAAAGCTCAATCATTATCGGGTTACCGGAATCGGCTTGCCAGACTGTAAATCCACAATGACCTTGCGCACCCCCTTATCTGTCAACAACTCAATTTCAAAAAAAACAATGCCCTTCTCTTGTTCAAGCTCTGCCTCCAAAAGCTGTCCCGGAACAATCTTTTTCGCTTCATCAATGGCCTTCTTCAAGGTCATGCCACTGTTCATCAGCAGTTGGTACTTTTTACGCTTTAGCGCCTTGCTGGAGACACTGTCCTTGTCATCAAGCCAAATCTTGCCAGACTCGGCATCCATAATGACCTCCAGCTCAACGCTGTCTTCAGGATCAATAATCGTGAACTCATAAACCATTGAGCCATCTTCATCATCGATTCCAAATTCACTGAGGTGCCCGGGATAGCGGTCAGCAATTTGCATAATGGCCTGTTCCGGCTTGATTTTGGCATTTTCGATGGCCAGTTGCAGCACGACATCATCCTGGCCTGCCAGAACGGCGGTTGATACCATAAAAAGGCTCAGAATGGCCTCTTTTAGCAACCCCATGAGACTAACCTGTAAAAAAATGAGTGAATAATCGCGAAGGATAACCACCCTATAATGA
>NZ_JAHHPQ010000529.1:0-32988 GCF_024606245.1 Endozoicomonas sp. SESOKO2 | reverse complement strand
CAATCATTGCATCGGCAAAATCGTAACCGTTGGTATAATCATCAAGGGCTTTGAGCGTGGCCTGATAATCCTGCGTCAGGCACTTTTGCAACTGAATAACGGCTCTTAATTTCTGACATTGCTGACCTGGACTGACTTGATAGTAGTGAGTGAGTACCCAGGCACTTTCTACTTCAGTTCTGCATTATGAACGCCGCCAACCACCATCAGCAAGTCAATGGGAGGGTGGTTATAGAATCCATAGTCAGGATTCACGCTATATCCGGCGCGGGCAGAAACAGTTTCACCAGTCTCTCTTATCAGAAAGACATTAAAAGGCTTGTGGTCTGCACAGACCCGACTGGCTGTTGAAAATACTTCAAAAGAACCGGAAAAATCCAGTACTTCTGCATTGTCGTATATATAAATGGCAATGTTCATGGATTCTTATTCTTGATTTGGCTACTAATGAGTTTCCCGAATATAAAGAGATCTGAACAGTGGGGCAAGCTACAGAGCAGAGATACCAGACTCCTCTCAGCTCTGAATGTTGTTGGCTTTAATGCTCTGATAGCTCCAGCTGGCTTTGGGCCAGCGAAATCCTGTGTTTATCGAGGTTTTTGATCAATCAAGGTGAGCGCCGATGATCTCAGCGCCTGCTGCATTTGATTTCAAACCCTGTCTGTTGATACCAGGTTTTTGTCTGAATTTCGCTCCAAAAAGGACATCAGTTGTTCTTTATTCGGATTTGCGAACATGCTAAACAAGATGTGTTCACAGGTCTTTCCTGAAATCAAACTCATCTTTTCAACTTTGTGTTGTGACCAGAGGTTCTATGTGCTTGCCCTGAAGGGATTTAGAAAATGTAATGGATACAAAAACTGACATCAGGATCGGCTTCAAGAGCCCATTGATGTTTACCCTTGACAGGGACAAACACCAGATAGGTATCAGTGTTGCTAAAGCCGAAGCTTTTGGACATGGACTGTCATTCCCCGATTAGCTTGGTCGGGCTCAGGTAAGAACCAGCATTCAGTTGTCATTGACTAGATTGTAATTGTTATAATATAACATAACAAATTAGGGTGTACTCACCTGTATATTTACCTCAACCGGAACTATCCGTCATGACTCAACTCCCCGTCACTGTGCTGTCAGGCTTTCTTGGCGCAGGAAAAACTACTGTACTAAGCCATATTCTGAATAACCGCCAGGGTAAAAAAGTGGCCGTTATCGTTAACGATATGAGCGAAATCAATATTGATGCAACTCAGGTTCAAAACGAAGTGTCGCTGAGCCATCAGGAAGAGAAGCTGGTGGAAATGAGCAATGGCTGCATTTGTTGTACCCTGCGTGAAGATCTGTTGCTGGAGATCAACAAATTGGCCCGGGAGGGGCACTTTGATTATCTGGTGATTGAATCCACCGGCATTTCCGAGCCTTTACCCGTCGCTGAAACCTTTACCTTTGCCGATGAAAAGGGTAAATCGCTTTCTGATGTCGCCACGCTGGATACGATGGTCACAGTGGTGGATGCAGTGAACTTCCTCAAGGATTATGACGAGGCCAAATACCTTCAGGATACCGGAGAGTCTCTGGGGAAAGAGGATGAACGCAGTGTTGCTGACTTACTGGTAGATCAAGTCGAGTTCGCCGATATACTGTTAATCAGCAAAACCGATTTGATAGAACAGCGCGAGCAGGAACGTTTGACTGCGATCCTGAAAACACTCAATACCAATGCCCGAATCATTCCCATTACTCATGGTCAGGTAAATGTTGACGATGTATTAAACACTGGGCTGTTTGATTTTGAGCGGGCACAATTAGCGCCGGGCTGGCTTAAAGAAATGCGCGGCGAACATGTGCCGGAAACGGAAGAATACGGCATTGGAAGTTTTAGTTACACCGCTCGCCGACCCTTTCATCCGGAAAAGTTTTATCAGTTTCTCCACACGGCAAGAGACTATGGAAAACTGATTCGATCTAAAGGGTACTTTTGGTTGGCCACTCGTCCGGAATTTGCAGGCCAATGGAGTCAGGCTGGTGGTATCGCGCGCTATGGTTTTGCAGGGATGTTTTGGAAAGCTATCCCGAAAGAGAACTGGCCTACCGATGAAGATTACCTTGCCTCGATTAAAAGTAACTGGGTAGATCCCTTCGGCGATATGCGGCAGGAGCTTGTTTTCATCGGTCAGGCTTTAGATCAACAGGCCATTACTAAAGCCCTCGACGATTGCTTATTAACAGAAGGCGAGGTTCTCAAAGGTAAAGAGCACTGGGCAACTTTGAGTGATCCTTTTCCTGACTGGGGAGAAAATCAATGAGCTCAACATCACCAGGGCAATGCCCGTTGACTGAAGATCAGATTAAACAGGCTGCCGAGTCTGACTACATGAATAGTGAGCAACTGGATTTTTTCAAGCACCGACTATTGGTGCTTCACGAATCGACGGAAGCTCGAATTCAAGAAGCCAAAAATCAAATGGCCAGCCCACCAGAGTTGAATGATGATAGTGACAGAGCATCTTGGGAAGAAGAGTGCAGTACTTCTTTGCGTATTTTAGAACGAGAACAAAAATTACTATCCAAGATCAGACTGTCACTGCAGCGTATACGATCAGGTAGCTACGGTTATTGTCTTGAGTCGGATGAACCCATAGGCATACCTCGTCTTTTAGCAAGACCCACAACAGAATACTGTGCCGAAGTGAAAGCCCGGATTGAATACAAGGAGCAGGTGTACCGAGACTGAGGGTTTCGGTAGTTGTGGAGTGGAGAAGACGGTAATTCGGCCTATAGTGATTGCAGTGAAACTCTATTTCATTCATATGGAGGCTTAACTAGTATGCTTTCTATTGAGATGGACAGGGAAGACGGCATTGCCTTTCTGGAACCCCATGGACCTCTTTCAAAAGAGGACTTTGTTTCTGCCGCCCAACAGATTGATCCTCTGATTGAAGAGAGGGGTGGGCTGGCTGGGCTGATTATCCATACCGATCATTTTCCCGGTTGGGAATCCTTTGGTGCTCTGGTCAGCCACATTCGATTTGTGAAAAACCATCACAAACATCTGAGAAAAATTGCCATTGTCACGGATGCAAGAGAGGGCGGTCCAAGAGAAAAAATAGCAAGGCATTTTATTGCTGCAAAAATCAGGCACTTCAGATACGAGCAGCTGGAGGCGGCAAAGCTCTGGATTCTGGAAGAGGATTAAAACACAAGTGAACGGGCCGATTTGTGCGAGCATTACCTTTTTGCCGGGCGGCCAGGTGCTCGGAGTTATTCATGCAGAGCCAGCTCGCGCATACGCTGGGCAAGTTGACTGTATTCCTGATCCAGTTGTTTGATGGTGGCTCTGAAAATGACAGCGTACATAGGCATTTTTTCGTTAGGTGGCGTAAAGTATCAGGCGCAGGAATCCATTGAAACAAACCCCGGTAAAGAGCGAATACGTGAAATCCAGCGTTGGATCCCCGGATACTGTGACAACTCAAAACCGCCTTCGTGGGCGACATGGGTGTACCCAAACAAAGATACGTCAGCCGTTGTAAGTTGCTCGCCAACCAGAAAAGCGGTTTTCGAAAGCCGCTGCTCCATGACCTTAAGAGCTTTGTGGCCGCCTTCCTGTTTCCTTTCGAACTCTTCCCGTCGATTGTCCGGCATGCCCAGATACTTGTTAATGAAGCGGGCAACGGCAATATAAGGTTCATGGCTGTATTGCTCAAAAAACTGCCATTGCTGGTTTTTTGCCTGTAAAAAAGGGTCCGTCGGCAACAGCTCAGAATCTCTGGCCAGGAAGTTCAGGATGGCATTGGATTCACTGAGAATGCGGCCATCATCAAGCTCCAGCAAAGGAATTTTGCCGTTAGGGTTTTTGGCGAGAAAATCCGGAGTCTGGGTTTCATTATTCAGAATACCAATGGCAACCCATTCATGATTCAGGTCAAGCAGGGCAGTGAGCAGTTTGATTTTGTAACAGTTGCCGGACTGGATATCGCCATATATTTTCATTCTTGGGGTTCTACCTACCATTGAGCCACTGATGTTTTGAGTGATATTGTGCCAGTACTTTTTATCGAAAGGTAGATATCAGTCTCTTAAGAGCTGGCAAGAGTATGAACTCTTGAGACTATAAGGGCCTGAAAAACAGGCCCTGAGAGGGATAGTTAACGGCTGGCAGTTTGTTTTTTCTGTATCTGAATCAGGTCCACCAGAACCATTCCAGCTTCCTTGATAAAGGCGTCGGTTTCTTTCTTTTTCTTCTTGGTTTCAGTAGAGGCTTCTTCCTGTTCTGCTTCTTCCAGTTCATCCAGGTTATTCAAAAGGGGGTCACCCTTGGCCTTTCTTAGCCGGTTCTCAATGGCCAGTCTCTGACTGCGCATGGTCTGGATTTCGTGCTTGCGCTTTGCTTCGTTAAGTGACACTTTTTCCTGGTTTTCGTAGCGAGACAGGTAGTCTTTCATTTCGTTCAGGTAGACAAAATCCGGATCCTCGTGCGTCCGCTTGCGGTGCTTTTCATCGAGAGGTTTCAGAAAAGGTTTCATGTCTGAGTACTTTCTGTATGGGATCGGCTTGATGGTATCCCAGGGCAGGGCATCAGGCAGCTTGCTTTCGCCGATATCACGGCCATCGTACAGCGATGGAAAGGCGATGTCGGGCAGTACGCCCTGGTTCTGGGTGCTCTGACCGGAAATGCGGTAGAACTTGGCCAGAGTCAGTTTCAGCTGTCCGTGGTTAAGCGGCTGAATGCTCTGAACAGTACCTTTTCCGTAAGTCTGACCACCAATCACCAGTGCCCGTCCATAGTCTTGCATGGCGCCGGCAAAGATTTCTGAAGCAGAAGCACTCAGTCGGTCAACTACAACAGCCATGGGACCACTGTATACCTGAGTCGGGTCCGGGTCTTGCTGACGCTCGGTGCGTCCTCTGCTGTCCCTGACCAGAACCGTTGGACCCTGCTCAATGAACAGGCCAGTCAGTTCGTTGGCTTCCTGTAAGGAGCCGCCGCCATTGCCTCGCAGGTCTATAATCAGGCCGTCCAGGTTTTCTTTCTTGAAATTATCAAGCAGCTTGCGCACGTCGCGCGTTGTGCTCTTGTAATTGGGGTCGCCGGACTGGGCGGCCTTAAAGTCAATGTAGAAGGTAGGTATTTCGATAACACCCACACGCTTGGTCTTATTATTCTGTTTAAACTCAAGAATGTGGCTTTTGGCATCCTGTTCTTCCAGCTTGACTTTGTCCCTGATAATTTCATAAATACGGGTGTTACTGCTTTTGCTGGAGCCTGGAATAATTTCCAGTCTGACCAGAGTTTTCTTTTTACCGCGGATCAGATTAACCACATCATCCAGACGCATGCCCACGACGTCCTCCAGCGTGCCTTTGAGGCCCTGGCCAACGCTGATGATTTTGTCGCCAGGTTTCAGTTGGCCTGCTTTATCGGCAGGACCACCGGGGACCACGCTGACCACTTTGGTGTATTCATCCTCCGAGGACAGAACCGCACCAATGCCTTCCAGAGAAAGACTCATGTTAATGTCAAAGTTCTCGGCAGTCTGGGGCGAGAAGTACTGGGTGTGGGGATCAAAAATTCCGGTAAAAGAATTAATGTAAGTCTGGAAAACGTCTTCGCTCTTACTCTGATGCAATCGGCGCAACAGGTTGGTGTTGCGTCGAGTCAACTGATCTGCAATTTCTTCATCAGTTTTGTTGTTCAGCTTCAGGGTCAGTACACTGTCTTTGAACTGTTTTCTCCAAAGGTCTCGCTGGTTCTTTTTATTGGCCAGCCAGGGCTGTTCCTTGCGGTCAACAATCAGGTCTTCGTTCTTTTTCAGATCCAGTTTGTTAACACCCTGCTTGACCAGAGCCAGCATGTAGCGGGCACGTTCTTCTGCCCTGACTGTGTATCGATTGAATATTTCAAAAGCTGGTTTCAGGTCGCCGCTTTTAAGAGAGCTGTCGAGCTTTTCTTTATAAGGGGCAAACTGGGCAATGTCGCTTTGCAGGAAGAAGCTGCGGTTGGGGTCCAAACGGTCGAGATAGCGCTGAAATACTTTTTCTCCACTCTCTTTGTTCAGGTCAATTTTGCGATAATGGTTGCGTGACAGCAGTTGCACCACATTGACACTGGCAATGGCCTGTTGCAGGCTGGGTTTTAGTTCGTCAATGGGGCGGTCAAGATTCTGATCAGCGGCAAAAACCGAACTGGTGGTTATACAGAGCGCGGTGAACAGGGCAAAAAAAACCGATGGTATTTTCCTGGCGTTTAGCAGGGTCGGTATCATGGATTGTGAAGCTCCGTGTCGTTTTTCGATATCGGGTGTGCCGCCTCGGCTCATGAAGGAATAAGTCCTGTTATGGAGTGTTTAAGACGACGTTCATCGACTATAGGCTACTCCACCCCTCTGTGCCTGAAACACATGTACCAAAAATATCCGGAACATGCGTTTAAGCCTGTTCCACACCGGAGATAATCCAAAGCCTGTCAGGGCGTTGTTTCCAGCTGATGCTGCTTGTGGTGCATGTGGCACTGCTGGCTACCAGACAGTCGGTCCATAGGCCTGTCCCAGAGCATTGGTTGACTTCTATTTTTAAGTTACCAGTGCTTTGGGGGCTTTCTCAATCAGTTTTGTTCAGTGATTGTGAATATCCCCTGAGACATAATACAGTCTATAACTGAATGCAGCCAGTCAGGGGACTTTACCGGACTCCAGTCAGGCTGATAACCCCCTATTCAATGAAGCCCGATAACCGAGGTATTTCATTGATACCTGTATCGGCTTGATCATTAAGGTTTGGGTAAAGATGCAAGAGAGCAAAAACTTTTACGGACTTGTGGCTATTGACAGGGCGTTACAATGGCGGACCTTTCCCGGTGAGCCTTTGGGTAAAGATCAGGTAAAAATTCGAGTAGTGGCCGCAGGCCTTAACCGTGCCGACCTGTCGCAGTTGGCTGGAACCTACAATCCACCAAAAGGTGTAACACCCGTCTTGGGACTCGAATGCTCCGGGATCATTGAGGCGGTGGGAGCCAATGTCAGCCAATGGCTGCCAGGCCAGCATGTTTGTGCGTTGTTGCCGGGTGGAGGTCTGGCGACAAGCGCGGTGTGTGATCAGCGGCTGTTGTTACCAGTTCCTGAATCACTGAGTCTCGTGCAGACCGGAGGCGTTGTTGAGGTTTATGCAACCGCCTGGCTCAACCTGTTTCATCGTGGCAAAGTCAAAGCCGGAGACAAGGTTCTGTTAATGGCTGGCGCCAGCGGTGTGGGTACCGCAGTTCTGCAGCTGTGTGCTTATTTTGGAATCGACGTAACCGTGGTGGTCGGCAGTGATGAAAAGTTGCAATTCTGCAAGGAGTTGGGAGCGAAAAATGGCTTGAACCGGCATCAGCAGGATTGGAAGCTGTTAAAGGCTTTTGGTCCTTTTGATATGGTGCTGGATTGCTGTGCCGGAGACTGGCTGGAAAGATATCTGTCTTTAATGAATATCGGCGGAAGAATTGTCACCATTGGTTTAATGGCAGGACGACAAGCACAATTGGATATGGGGCAACTACTGATGAAGCGGATTCAAGTGATGGGATCCACTCTGCGCTTTTTGCCCATTACCGAAAAAGAAAGGTTGTTAACCGAACTAATGGAAAAGGTTTGGCCTTTATTCGCCTCGGGTCACTTAAAACCGATTACAGATACGGTTCTCCCAATCGATCAATATCAGAAAGCGTATGATTTAATGGCATCCAATAAAACAACAGGCAAGGTTATTCTCACCTTGCCTGCTTAATCCATTATGAATGGCTTTAAAAAACATTGAGGCCTCTGATCATTCTGCGGTGGACATTGAAAGGTGTCTGGCAGAGTCGATCAGTTATACCCGAGCTCAAAGCATTCGTTGCCTTCGGGCTTGCTGTTTGGCAGCTGGCTGGTGTTTTTCATCAGGGGCTTCAGATTTTTTGGGTAGGCTATAGCATTAATAGCGCGACCCTGTGTGCGAATAGTGGTTTTCCGGCTTTTAAATGGCGCAGAGTAGTGGTGTTTCATAGTCTTTCCTGACCGTGCTGGCTTTTGCATGAATACTATTTAAGAATAACAATAACTCAACCGTTGGGTTAGTCTGAATTTGTACTTAAGTGAGAGTTTCAATTGCAGTATGCAACGCTATGTTAATAAAAGGTTGCAAACTGTTGAGCTAGTAAAATTCTGGTGATTTAAACAGTATTTCTTTTAACACGGTATGGCTGTTAATAGAAATTGAGTAAAGCAAGCGATAGGAGTTTGCAAAGAGAGGCCGACACAGAATGGATCTGTGCCAGTGCTGTAAGAGTATCAAGAGAAGGCTTCGGGTGTCAGGAGTTTTCCGGTAACTGCACGTTGACTTCAAGGGTCGAGCAGTCACCATCGGTATCCAGCCGGACGGAGATGGTGTTATCGGCGACCTGAAAATACTTTTCCACGACTCTCAGTATGTCCTGTTTCATAGCTGGCAGAAAGTCATGACCAGAGCGGTTCAGCCTTTCATGGGCAACCAGTATCTGAAGGCGCTCCTTGGCGACCGATGCGCTGCCCCCGGATTTGCTGGATTTAAAAAATTGCAGCAGACTCATGCACGACTCCTGAAAACTTTCTGGAAAAAGCCTTTTTTCGGAGGTTCAATAAACCGGTGAGGTAATTCAGCGCCCAGAAAGCGTGCGACCATATCGTTGTAAGCCTGACCGGCATCGGTTGTCTGCTGATGGATAACCGGAATACCATGGTTTGATGCCTTCAGAACGTCCTTGGATTCCGGGACAACGGCCAGCAATGGAATGGCAAGGATCTCCTGAACGTCTTCAACATTAAGCATATCGCCCATTTCCACCCTCGTCGGGTTATAACGGGTCAGCAACAGATGTTCTTTGACAGGATCAAGCTTCTTTTCAGCTCTCCGGGATTTGCTTTGCAAAATCCCCAGGATCCGGTCTGAATCCCTGACGGAAGAAACTTCAGGGTTCGTTGTTATGATCGCTTCGTCAGCAAAGTACAGAGCCATAAGCGCACCATGCTCAATACCGGCCGGTGAGTCGCAGATAATGTATTCAAAATCTTTTGCCAGCTCGTCAAAAACCGCTTCAATGCCTTCCAGAGTGAGTGCTTCTTTGTCGCGGGTCTGTGATGCCGGCAATACACTCAGGTTCTCGGTGTGTTTGTCTTTAATCAGGGCCTGATGGAGAGCTGCTTCACCATTAATAACATTCACCAGATCATAGACGACTCTGCGCTCACACCCCATGATAAGGTCGAGATTTCGCAGCCCGACATCAAAATCGATCACCACGGTTCTGTGTCCTTTCATGGCCAGACCTGTGGCGAATGAAGCGCTGGTCGTGGTCTTACCAACACCGCCTTTTCCTGACGTTACGACTATTATGCGTGCCAAGTTCAAATCCTGTGAATAGTAAGTGATGGTCGATGTTCAAGTATTTATTAAAGCCTGCTGATGTGCAAGCGATCCTCAGCGAGCTTTATTAAAACAGACTCACCCCAGTGGCGGCTCCAGGAGGATTCTTCCGTCTGGCCGGTCAGTTTGTAGTGACCACTGATGGAAATCAGTTCGGCCTCAAAGCGATGACAAAAAATTCTTGCCTCAGGGTCACCATTAACCCCGGCAAGCGCTCTGCCCCTTAAAAGTCCGTAGACGTGTATGTGCCCGCCAGCCAGCAATTCTGCACCCGGACTGACCTGTGACAGTATAACCAGGTCGCCCGGGGCATAGATTTGCTGACCGGAGCGAACAGGCTGATCGATAATTTTTGTTTCTGAACCTGAAATGCCTGATGTATCTTCTTTTTGCCCGGTGCCATTAAGCTCATGACGTTCGACCGGCATCGGTTGTCCGTTCTGTTGCATCATGACCACATTTTTCTCTGACTTTGTCTTCTGAAATGGCAGCCAGGCCAGGCCGGCAGACTCTGCCGTGTATCTGAACTGTTCACCACCACGAACGGCAACCAGAATCATACCGGACTCCCTCAGTCGCCCTGCAATGGCTCTCAGATCGGGAGCATCTACCGTTGCCGGTAATGTCTCCAAAGCCATTACCACCGGTGTCTGTTGAAAGAAGTGTGGGGCTTTTTCTGACATCGCCTGTAACTGCTGGCAGAAACTAATCAGACAGCTGTTGTGCAATTCAAGGGTAGTCAGTGTAAAAATACCGCCTTTTAGCTGGAAGGCGGTATTTGAGGGCTTTGAGGTCAGAGTTGAGTTCATGGTGGCCACGTCATTTACGGAAGTGTGTCAGTTATGTTCCTGCTGTATCTGACGGATAATAGGGAAAAGTTTCAGTGCTTCTCATTTTCTGACCTATCGCTCCGTATTGCCTCTCAGGCTACGATCAAAACCAAGATTTCTCAAGTCATTTTACAAGGTATCTCCAGAGAAATATGACCTCAGCCTTGGCAGCTGAGATAATAGGGCTCACTTATGGCAGGTAACTGACTGCTTGTGAAGGTTTCTTGAGAAAGCGTTTTTGGTGAATAGATGAAGTCGGATGAATTAAGCAACACTACAGAGGCGGATCGGTTTCTGTGGTGTTATTTGAAACCAAAGTTCTGGCCGGTATGGCTGGGGTTGGGATTCACTGCTCTTGTGGCAATGCTTCCCTATTCAGTCATGGTGCATCTGGGGCGCTGGATAGGTCGCCTTTTATTGCGTTTTGGTGGCAACAGAGTGCGTATTACCCGGGTCAATCTGGAAAAATGTTTTCCCCAGATGACTGAAGCGGAAAGGGAAATCCTGTTGCAGAAAAACTTTGAGTCGGTCGGTATCGGTTTGATGGAAGTGCTCATGGCCTGGTGGTGGCCGAGAGAGAGACTTGAACGGCTGGTGACCTATAAAGGTCTGGAAAACCTCGACTCAGAGAGTGGGCAGGGCAATCTGTTGCTGATTCTGCATTTCACGACCATAGAAATAGCGGGCGCTCTGATCACTCTCAGGCACAGTGTCGACGCGACCTACCGTGAACACAAGAATCCTGTTTTTGAGTATATGCAGAGAAGACAGCGTCTACGCTATGACCGGGGTAGCCGTTTGTTAGGCCGAAGGGATGTGCGCGGTATGCTGAGATCCCTGAGACAGGGAAAAACCGTCTGGTACTCACCTGATCAGGATTATGGTCCCAAACAAAGTGTTTTTGCCCCTTTTTTTGGTATGCAGGCGGCATCAGTGACTGGCACTTCAAGAATGACCAAAATGGGTAAGGCCAGGGTCGTGCCTATGGTGGTCACCCGAAAACCGGGTTCCCGGGGCTATGTCCTTGAGGTGTTTGAGGCCTGGAAGGACTTTCCCCGGGGCGATGATCTGCAGGATGCGATCCGGGTCAATCAATTTGTAGAAGAGCAGGTCAGGAAAAAACCGGATCAGTATATGTGGCTGCATCGCCGATTTAAGACCCGGCCTGAAGGTGAGGTGGGTTTTTATCAAAAGTAGTTGCCACGATCTGATGAAATAACTGAGTACCAATGTTGCCTCTGTGATTCAATTGTTTTGGAAGTAGATATATACCTAAAAAGAAATGCAGCTGGATAGCTGCATTTCTTCATGGGTGGGTCAGAACAGATTGTTAACCCGCAATCATCAACCGCAAACCATCCAGCCTGAGCATCGCTTTCTGAAGGCATTGATGACCCATTGCGGCACGCAGTTTGAGGTGTTCGATCTCTTCATCACGCACGTTCGGGTTCACTGCTTTCAGGGCAGCCAGTCGCTTGATCTCTTCCGTAACATGGCTTAGCAGGTTTTTGCAGGCTTCAGTCACAATGGGATTAACCTGTTCCTTCGCTGCTTGCTCTGCTTTGGCCAACATGGTCAGAATCGGTTCCCGTTGCGCTTTCACCAGTTTTTTTGCCATCCCTTTCTTAATGGGCTGAAGCTGGGCATTGAGGGTATCGAAGGCAACTTTTTCTGATAGGTTGTTCATGCCAGGGTCGATCAGGCAGCGAATCGGTGTCGCGGGCAGGTATCGATCCAGTTGCAGTTTTTTCTCTCCCGTAGCACCGACGACATAGATCGCTTCCAGCAACATTGTGCCGGGTTTCAGCGCTTTGTTTTTCAGCAGAGCGACCGAAGTGTTGCCCATCTCACTGGTGAGCAGCATGTCCATGCTTTCACGAACCATGGGGTGCTCCCAGGTGAGAAAATGCATATCTTCCCGGGAAAGGGCCAACTCCCGATCAAAGGTGACGGTAATGCCGTCAGCCGGAAGACCTGGGAAGGATGTCACCATATGGCTGCCAGGACGTACAACGAGGCAATGCTTGGAATGATCTTCTGAATCGACGCCAAATCCTTCAAACAGCTTTTCCATATAGCGCTTGAGCTGTCTGGGTTCTTCCTGTGCTTCGATGTCGTTTATCAGGTCTTCACTGGAAAGAGTGCCACGGGAGTTGATTTCCAGCAGGCGATCCCGACCATTGTGGAGGTACTCATTCATTTTTGCATTGAGCTTGGCGGTTTCCTCTATCAAAGGCTGAATATCAGCCAGTGTCGTTTTTTTCTCCGGAATCAGTGTTTCAGTGAACGCTTCACCTAACTGCTCAAAGACCATGCTGCCAGACGGGCAGGTATCAGCGAATGCGTTCAGGCCCTGGTCATACCAGTGGAAGATTAATTCCTGTCCAGTGCCTTCTATGTAAGGAACATGAATTTTGATGGTCTCGGTCTGGCCAATTCGATCGAGTCGTCCGATACGCTGTTCCAGCAGATCCGGGTGAGCGGGCAAATCGAAGAGCACCAGGTGGTGGGCAAACTGGAAGTTTCGACCTTCACTGCCAATTTCGGAGCAGACCAGAACCTGGGCGCCGTATTCTTCATCAGCAAACCACGCAGCTGCACGATCTCGTTCCACGATCGTCATGTTCTCATGGAACACTGCCGTGGGTATGCCTGACAGAATTCTGAGGGCGTCCTCGAGGTCCAGAGCGGTATTGGCGTTGGCACAGATCACCAGCACTTTCTGCTTTTTGAGCAGTTTTAGCAGGTTAATCAGCCAGTCTATGCGTGGGTCGACTTTCCACCAGGGGTCCATGTCGTTAACACGGATATGGGACTGGTAAGCCAGTTCAGGATAGAGCGAACCGCGGACTTCAGTTTCTTCTTCCTGGGCAATCTGATAAAGCTCAGGCAGTTTCTGGGCGTAGCCCTGTACGACACGACCGGGGAATCCACCTACGGCTGCACGGGTATTTCTGAACAACACCCGGCCAGTACCATGGCGGTCCAGCAGAGTTTTTAGCAGTTGTTCACGAGCTGCTTCTTTTTGCTCATCAGAGCCATCATTGATCAGGTCGATCAGTGGTTGGCAGTCCTGGCCGAGGAAACCGGCCAAATGCTGACAGGCGGCTTCCGGCAGATGGTCATTTTCCAGCAGCTCCTGTACCGCTTCGGCCACAGGCTCATAGCTCTTCTCCTCTTTCTGGTAGGTCTCCAGATCATGGAAACGATCCGGGTCCAGTAGGCGGAGTCTGGCAAAATGACTTTCGGGGCCCATCTGTTCAGGCGTGGCTGTCAATAGCAGCAGTCCGGGAATCTGTGACGACAAGGTTTCTACAACCTGATATTCACGGCTGGGGTCTTCTTCTGACCAGACCAGATGATGAGCCTCATCGACGATCAGCAGATCCCAGTCAGCTTCCAGGACCTGTTGGAAACGATTTTCGTACTGGCTCAGGAAGTCCAGGCTGCAGAGAATCAGCTGTTCGGTGTTGAACGGGTTTTCATCTTCAATCGCACGGCAACGCTCTTCATCAAACAGGCCGAAGTGCAGGTTAAAACGACGCAGCATTTCGACCAGCCATTGATGTTGAAGTGTTTCCGGAACCAGAATCAGGACCCGGCTGGCACGTTCTGTGATCAGTTGCTGATGAAGGATAAGACCGGCTTCAATGGTTTTACCCATGCCAACTTCGTCAGCCAGCATCACTCTTGGCGCATGGCGTCCGGAAACCTCACGGGCTATGTGCAGCTGATGGGGGATGAGGCTGGTACGGGCACCGAGAAGCCCTCTTACTGGAGCGCTCAACAGGCGACAATTGTTCAGCAATGTCTTGTAACGCAGAGAAAAATTGCTGTTTTGGTCGATTTGACCTGCCAGCATTCTGTCCTGCGGTTTGTTGAAGTGAATAAAGTTGCCCAGCTCCGATTCGGGAAGCTCTCCGGGCTTGCCGTTGGGAAGAAGACCCTTATAGTGCAGCAGACCATTCTCTTCGATGACTTCTGTCACCGTCATGGTCCAGCCCTCGTGACTCTCTATCTTGTCACCAGGATTAAATTGTACCCTTGATAGCGGGCAGTTATTAATGGAGTACAGCCGGGTTTCACCGGTGGTGGTGAACAATAGGGTAACCATGCGACTATCGAAAGTCAGAACGGTACCTAATCCTTGTTCAGTTTCGGTGTCACTGATCCAGCGCTGTCCAGGAACGAAGCTCGTCATGTCGTGACTACATACCTTGCCAGACAAAAAGGCCGCTATATTAGCGGAATTCGCTGTATTAGCAACCAGTACAAGTGCTACTTGGCGGGCTGCTTCACTAGTGTCTCGGTCTGATAATGGGAAAAATGACCGCTAGAACCACTATCTTTGGTAAAAAAAAGGGTTTCTCAATCAGGAATGAAAGAAAGATTTTTTTTCATACAAAGCTATTTTTAGCTGAATCTGAAGCTGATCAGAGGGACGGTTAATGCCCATGACGCTTTGTTTTTGATTCGTTTCTGAATAGAAGATGAAATGAAAAAGGATTGAAACGAAAAAGGTGCTGACGGCAGAGCGAATCAGGGCATTCCGCTCTGGCAATCGGAAAATGCGCTGGATCAGGCCGCGGCCTCATCCTCGTCCTTATCCTTTGTGTCGTTGTCTTGCTCAGAAGTCTGGCCAATCTCAAGCACCAGGTCCGGTTTGCCTTTAAAGGCTTTGGCAAAGGCTTCCTTGTTTTTAGCGAACATCAGGCCGATCTCTTCAGCCAGGTCTTCATCGATTTCAAAGCGGTCTTCCAGCAGGCTGGTGATATTGGCGGCCAGCTCCAACATACGATCGTATTCTTCAGCGGCTTTCTTGTCTGTAAACATGCTTCCGTCCCGGTCAACTCGCCACATGGGGGTAATAGACATGGCCCTCTCCTGTCAGGCTTGGTTTAAAGTTACTGTATATAAATACAGTCATTCTGTCCAGTGGAACCCCTGAAGGTTAGCATGGAAACTCAAAGCATTTTCAGGAATTGGCAAGAGCTCCGGGTCATGGTTGGAGCTCAACAGCATTAACGATGTCTGTTCTTTTTGAAAACGCCGGGCTTTTTGTGAGGCGAGGGACGCTTCTTGTTGATAGCGGGGTTGCCACGGGAGCCCCTGGTTTTCAGGCCTGTTTTGGTGTGTCGTGGATCGGCTCTGCGTGTCACTGCGTTGGGCGCGGGTGGCAGTTGAACGGCAGCGGCCAGATCGTCGATGTCCGCTTTTTCTACTTCTTCCCACTGGCCCATGCGCAGGTGGTCAGGAATGATGACATTGGCAAAACGTACACGCTTCAGACGGCTGACAGTCAAATCCTGGGATTCCCAGAGTCTGCGCACTTCGCGATTACGGCCCTCCAACAGGCAAACATGGAACCAGCGGTTGATGCCCGAACCGCCTGAGTCAACAATATCGGTGAAGCGGGCAGGGCCATCTTCCAGCTCTACGCCATCGAACAGGTTCTTTACTTTCTGCTCTGTCGCATTACCCATGACTCGAACAGCGTATTCACGTTCAACCTGGTAAGAAGGATGCATGAGACGACTGGCCAGCTCACCATCTGTGGTGAACAACATCAGTCCGGAGGTGTTGATATCCAGACGGCCAATGGCAATCCAGCGCTCTCCCTGAAGTTTGGGCAGTTTGTCAAAAACAGTGGGGCGGCCTTCCGGGTCGTGGCGGCTACAAATCTCGCCTTCAGGCTTGTTGTAGGCAATGACGCGGCGGATTCCGGACGCATAGGTTTCCAGTTTGACCGGGCGACCGTCGACAGCAATCTTGTCTTCAGCATTGGCACGATCGCCGAGGCTGGCCTGTTCACCATTTACGGAGATTCGACCTTCGCTGATCCAGCGTTCCATCTCACGGCGCGAGCCCAGGCCGGCGCCCGCCAGGATTTTTTGCAGTTTTTCACCCTGGGGAGGAGTGGTTTCAGTTGTCATGGTATTTATGGCTATGCCGCTCTGTTTTTCTATCAAAGGGGCCAGAGTATAGCGACTTAATATAGGTTAAGACAGCGTGGATTTCCGCTGCTGTTATGCTGAGTGATCAGACATGGTTCAGGGGTCAGTTCTTTCGTTTGATATTTCCCCGGATATTTCTGCTTCAGGAGCGGGCTCTTCCTCAATGGGCATATCGGTCGTCTGATATCGAGTTTCATCGCCTTCAGTGGGAAGTTCTGTCAGTTTCTCTGATGTCTGAATGTCCTGTTCAACTAACTGCTCTTCTTGCTCTGGTGCTTCGGCTTTCTTTTTACGGATCAGGTCATCAAAGTTGTCTGGCAGATCGGCTTCCAATTCATCCAGTTCGGCAAATAGCTCATCAGAGGATTGACCTTCAATCTCAATGGCCTCCTGATCTTCTGCGTCCTCTGTCGTTGGCTCCCTCTGATCGTTGGCTTCAGCCAGCTCCCGGGCAGCTTCCTCCAGATTACGAATCTCGGATAGGGGGGGCAGTTCATTGAGGTTTTCCAGATTAAAATAATCCAGAAACTGACGAGTTGTGGCAAACATGGCCGGGCGACCCGGCACATCCCGGTGACCCACCACACGTACCCATTCACGATCCTGAAGGGTTCGTATGATGTTACTGCTGACGGCTACCCCCCGGATGTCTTCAATTTCCCCCCGGGTGATTGGCTGACGATAGGCGATGAGTGCCAGAGTTTCCAGCAGTGCCCGTGTGTAGCGCTGTGGTTTTTCTTCCCAGAGTCTGCCAACCCAGGTGGATAGTTCCTGTCTGACCTGGAAGCGGTAACCCGATGCCACCTTTTTGAGTTCAAAGCCCCGTCCCTCACAGGCTTCAGAGATGGACACCAGAGCTTCGCGGATCTGGTTGCCATCCGGACGCTCTTCCTCGGGGTAAAGGTCTTCGGGGAACAGGGCGGCCAGCTTTTCTTCAGTCAGGGGTTTCTGGCTGGCCAGCAGGGCTCCTTCCAGGATGCGTTGCAGCTGTTCTGCTTCCATTAGTCAATCCGGGCCTTAACGTGAATGGGACCAAAAGGTTCATTCTGTATCAATTCGATCAGGGATTCCTTGATCAGTTCCATCACCGCCATAAAGGTAACGACGACACCGAGTTTGCCTTCCTCCAGCCGGAACAGGGCAACAAAGGGGGTGAAGCGTTCAGATGTCAGCATGGACAGGACCTCACTCATACGCTCACGGGTGGACAGAGCCTCCTGTTCAACCTGATGATTGACGTACATTTCTGACCGGCGGAGCACCTCTCCCATGGCCAACATGATCTCCTTGAGATCGACTGCCGGATGGGGGCGATCCTGCTCAAGGTTGGGTGGGGCAGCATTGGCTTCATGAAGATCCCGAGTCATCCTGGGCAGTTGGTCAATATCTTCTGCGGCTTTCTTGAAACGCTCATATTCTTGCAGTCGACGAATGAGCTCAGCACGGGGATCTTCTTCCTCGTCTTCGTCCTCAGAGACTCGTGGCAGCAGCATGCGGGATTTGATTTCGGCCAGTGTAGCGGCCATGACAAGGTATTCTGCTGCCAGCTCGAATTGTCCTGATTCCATCAATTCTACATACTGCATGTATTGCTCTGTAATGACAGCTACCTTTATGTTCAGGATGTCCATGTTGTTGCGTTTGATCAGATAGAGCAGCAGGTCGAGAGGGCCTTCAAAGGCTTCCAGAAAGACCTGCAGGGCATCCGGTGGGATGTAAAGGTCGTCAGGCAACTTAGCCATGGGCTGACCCATAACCCGTATCTGGTGTTCAATGATTGCAGGCTCAGAGCCTGATTGAGTTTCCGGTGCCAGCTCTGCAGGGAGTTGTTTTCCGGGCTCAGCCACGGTTTCCGTGGAGGTCATTGATGCATCACCCTGTTGTAAATCCTCTAGCTGAAAAAAAGCAGCTTGACCGACCAGGCTCCTGACGGTGAAACTGCTTTTTATGATGATCAGGCTTAAAACCTGACCCGTATTTTGCAATGGCTGTTACATCACTGAAACACAGTGTTCAACGATAGTCCAGTCCTATGGCTTCCCGGACCTCCCTGAGGGTGTCCTGGGCTTCGTCCCGTGTCTTTTCGGTCCCTTCGGCAATGATACTTTTCACGACATCGGGATTGTTTTCCAGTTCTCTGGCTTCCGTGCGAATAGGCTCCAATTCGGCCTGAATCGCTTCAATCAGAGGTTTTTTGCAGTCCAGACAGCCGATACCTGCTGAGCGACAACCCTCTTGAACCCAGTCTCTGCGCTGCTCATCTGAATAGACTTGGTGAAGCTGCCAGACCGGACACTTTTCCGGTTCGCCCGGATCATTCCTGCGAATGCGGGCCGGGTCTGTGGGCATTTTTTTCAGTTTCGACGCAACACCGTCCTGATCTTCCCTGAGGCTGATGGTATTACCGCAGGACTTGGACATTTTCTGACCATCGAGGCCCGGCATACGGGCCTGTTCAGTGAGCAGAGCCTGAGGCTCCGGCAGGATAACCTTGCCTGTACCTTCCAGATAGCCAAAGAGTCGCTCCTGATCGCCCAGAGTGATGTTGCTCTGCTCTTTCAACAGCGCCTTGGCCGTAGCCAAGGCTTCGTCATCCCCGTGTTCAAGATAGGCTCGACGGAGCTTGCGGTAAAGGTTGGCGGTTTTTCGACCCATTTTACCGATGGCTGCCTCGGCATTATCCTCAAAGCCGGGCTCTCGTCCATAAAGATGGTTGAAGCGTCTGGCGATTTCCCGGGTGATCTCTATATGGGCTTCCTGGTCAGCTCCGACGGGTACCAGTCCTGCACGGTAGGCAAGGATATCGGCGCTTTGCAGCAATGGATAGCCAAGGAATCCGAAGGTGGAGAGATCTTTTTCCTTCAGTTTTTCCTGCTGATCCTTGTAACTGGGTACTCGTTCCAGCCAGGAGAGCGGTGTGATCATGGAGAGCAGCAGATTCAATTCTGCATGTTCCGGAACTCTGGACTGAATGAACAGGGTGGCCGAACCCGGATTGATGCCAGTTGCCAGCCAGTCAATGACCATGTCCCAGACGGAGTCTTCCAGTTTTTCTGGCTCTTCGTAGTGAGTGGTCAGTGCGTGCCAGTCAGCTACGAAGAAAAAACACTCATATTCATGTTGCAGCCGAAGCCAGTTTTTCAATACCCCATGATAATGGCCAAGATGTAATCGGCCAGTGGGTCGCATGCCAGACAGAACACGCGACTGTGAGTCTACAGCGCTCAAGAGGCTCTCCCGTTAGAATCCTGAGTTGACAGGGTACGACAGTTTGCACGACGGTAAAAGCGTGTTTTTACACGGCATGAATAAATCAGTCATGAGTGACTGAAAAATTCCGGTCATGGAATCGGATTTCTTCAACAATAGATTCGTACAGTGATCGTTGTTCAGCTGAGAAACGGTTCCGGATTGCCTTTACCTTCCCGAAGGATTTCAGGCGTGTCCGCCAGCAAACTGATCACTGTGGTTGGCTCCATACCCCTATAACCACCATCAATGACCAGATCCAGCTGGTTTTCAAGTGTTTCACGAATGTCGTATGGGTCCAGCATTGGCTCATTGTCACCCGGCAGCTGTAAGGTGCTACTCATTATGGGAGCATCCAGTTCATTGAGCAGGGCACTGACAATGCTGCATTGAGGTACTCGTATGCCCAGGGTCTTTCTTCTGGGGTGCATCAGGCGGCGGGGAACTTCCCGGGTGCCTCTCAGGATAAAGGTGTAAGGACCGGGTGTGTGATTTTTCAGCAAACGATATTGAACATTGTCGACCTGGGCGTAGGTTGCCAGTTCGGAGAGGTCTCTGCACACCAGTGTGAAGTTGTGCTTTTCGTCCAATCGACGAATCTGGCGAATGCGCTCAACCGCTTTTTTGTCACCAATCAGGCAGCCCAGAGCATAAGCTGAGTCAGTAGGGTAGGCAATCACCCCGCCGGCTCTCAGGATTTCTGCGGCCTGACGAATCAGACGAAGCTGTGGCGTCTCAGGATGAATCTGGAAAAACTGACTCATGGCTGTTGTGTACATGGTACCTGCACCTTTGAACCGTCTTTTAGATACTGTGTTCAAAGGGGTGTCGACAGGTTGCCATTCTCTTGCAGTTATAATGGAGCGCGCATCATACCACTGAAGCAAGGTAGTGCAACGATTCTGTTCGATCCGGAGGTTTTAGTTAATGATTTGATGCAACATGCATACAGCTATGTTCGTGTTCATCTGTTGACACTGATAAGTAGGCGATGGGTAAAGAGTCAAAGACTACGCCGTCAATGATATCTTCATTAAGGCGATGACTTTTCAATAGGATAGGGGTCATTATGTCTTTTTCTGAATATTTGAAGGACAGTAAACAATGATCAGGAATCATTTTTTTGATTGCTCTATCCGATGTGATTTTATGAATGGTTGATTCATGCTCTCCATAAACAGACGGTTCAACCAGTAGCTCATTATGCTTCAGTCGATGTTTAATGGCGCAGCTTTCTAAAATTTCTATAATTCTTGAATTAAAGTAGGCGGGTGCTTGAATCTCTTTGAGTCTTAACTGTTCAGGAGTCAACTTTGAGGTGCCGTCATTTTCTGAGGCATATGGCATTGTTAACAAGACATCATTACAGTAGTGAGCATCCATGCTGCGTAACCTCATCCTAAGTTAATAGGTTTGGCAGGAAATAATGGAAAAAGTTCATAACACAGATGTCAGTGTTGCTTACTTTTGTGAGATATAGCCGAAACGGCCGAAACACAGCCGAAACAGGACATCCACCGCTCGGTTAGTCGAATGCATGGATGGTCCGCTAACTATGGAGCACTCGGCACAGAGGCCGGGTCCCGTAAGCGGCAGACAATCTTTCCCGGGGAGGGTTTTTACAATAGCCTCCGGGGCATGGGGAAAAGAGAGAACCTCTCATCATAATGGTTCGCTCAGATCAGACATCTTTAATGCCGATGGCGAACATTTAAAGCCGATGGCGATCATTTGGTGACCACCAGCTCTCCCAGACAGGCAGGGTATCATCGGGAAGTTCTGGTGCTCTGCCCAGTTCTACCCACGGATTGGCAGGGGTATGGAAGTCACTCGCTCTTGAAGCCCCAAGTTCAAAGTCCTGGCAAAGTCTGGCCAACGTTTCCCGCTGTCCGGGAGGTTGCTGGCAGCTGCTGACTTCAAGGGCGTGGCCACCTGCCAGTTTGAAGTCCCTGACCAGAGCCCTGAGTTTGGTGCGGGTCATTTTGTATTTTCCCGGGTGAGCTAATACAGCCGAGCCTTTCAAAGCTCTGATCCAGGCTACGGCCTGACCCATGGGAGGCCAGAAGGCCTTCAAGTTGCCTATTTTCTGATGCGACAAATGTTTATCAAAAGCCGCCTGCAACTCATTGATGTAGCCTTTTTCCAGCAACCAATGGGCGAAGTGAGGGCGGCCTGTCTGGATATTTTTTCTCGATAAAACAAAGCCGTCAGCCGTTTGTTTCTGCCGGTTTAAGGCCAGTTCAATGACTTCATCCATCAAAACGTCTGCACTGATATCGAGTTTCAGTTTCTTCACCAGGCGGTTGGCGATTAGCAGTGATCGCTGCTTTCTGGCAGAGCGCTGGTGATGAATGATTTTTTCAAGATCCGGGTGTGACAGGGAAAAATTAAGGCCAACAATATGGATTTCCATCGCAGACCAGGTAGTTGATAATTCCATCCCGGTGATCAGCCTGGGGCCTTCGAGCGTTTTATTCTTTAGAAACTGGTGTGCGGCCACCGAGTCATGGTCCGTAATAGCCAGTATATCGACACCTTGATCACGTGCTCGTTCATAAACTTCCAGCGGTCCCATGGAACCATCGGATGCGGTGGTGTGGCAATGGAGGTCGACATTCAGGGTCATTGCGATACAAATAAGTAGTAACTGTCGGTACACTCTACCACCAATGGAACGGTAAAGGCTTTTAAAAAATTGGCAGGATAGATCCGGTCAGGCATGGCAATGAAGTCGTTCCATAGTAAACTACAGGGTGATTTAACGAGCTCTGAATTCGGCTAGTGAGCCGCCCTGAGCAAAATATCCAAGTAAATCACAAGGTAACCCGACTGGTTTAATATGAAGCAACTGATTGATTTTATTCCACTGATCATCTTTTTTACGGTCTACAAAATGGACCCCAGAATGGTGGATGTAGCCGGATATTCTCTTGAGGTGGGAGGAG
This sequence comes from Endozoicomonas sp. SESOKO2, assembly GCF_024606245.1. Classification (NCBI taxonomy): domain Bacteria; kingdom Pseudomonadati; phylum Pseudomonadota; class Gammaproteobacteria; order Oceanospirillales; family Endozoicomonadaceae; genus Endozoicomonas; species Endozoicomonas sp. SESOKO2. The sequence continues at coordinate 10,593 of NZ_JAHHPQ010000529.1, read as the reverse complement.
CCATCAGTGGCACTTTCTTCCTGATCATTACATCTGTCATTGTTTACGGTGGCAGCTTCATCAAGAACAAAACTCTTGAGAAGAGCCAACTTATTACTCTGTTAGCCGTGGTTTTATTCGGTGGTATGACTCTGGCTTTTCAGGACGAGAACTTCCTGAAATGGAAAGCACCGATTGTAAACTGGATCTTTGCTGCCGCCTTTCTGGGCAGTCAGTTTATTGGCCAAAAACCACTGGTGCAGCGAATGATGGAACATGCCATCAGCCTGCCCGATGAGATCTGGATTCGTATGAATCTGAGCTGGGTCATATTCTTTACACTTCTGGGTGCCGCCAACCTTTATGTCGCCTTTACCTTCCATGAGTTCTGGGTGGACTTTAAGGTGTTCGGCAGTCTGATTCTTACTTTTGTCTTTGTCGTCTTGCAGTTCCTGGTGATCTCAAGACATATTCAGGCCGAGGAAAAATAAATGCTATACGCAGTCATCAGTGAAGATGTTGAAAATAGTCTGTCTCTGCGCAAGACAGCCAGGCCTGCTCACCTGGAAAGACTTGAGGTGCTAAAATCCCGGGGGCGCCTGGTTCTGGCAGGCCCTTGTCCTGCTATCGACAGTAATGACCCGGGTGAGGCCGGGTTCAGTGGCAGTATTGTTATCGCTGAATTTGATAGCCTCGAAGCCGCACAATTATGGGCTGATGATGACCCCTATGTGGCCGCTGGTGTTTATCGTTCTGTGAGTGTGAAGCCATTCAAGAAAGTACTCCCCTGATTTTCCTTCCGGAAGTCTGTCATTTTGATATTAAGGTATACAGGCGCCTCGCCCTGTCTGAAGCATTCTGATAGCAGGGCAGCCTGGCTAAGAGAGAAAACGTGAAACAATCCTTACACAAACTGTTTTTGTCCCTTGGTGCTATAGTGCTACTGGGTTCAATGGTTCAGGCTGAACCGGTTCAGGCTGAAACTCGTTATGTTACTGATGTTGTTTATGTCCCACTGCGTTCAGGGCCCGGTGCTCAATACCGGATTTTGCACCGGGGTCTGAAAACAGGACTGAGAATGACAGTTCTCGAAGCTGATGCCGGAGAAGGATACAGCAAGGTCAGAACGGCTGACGGATTAGAAGGGTATATCCCCCGTCAGTATCTGGTGGTCGAGGAGCCTGCCAGAGAGCGTCTGCCAAAGGTGCTGGAAAACCTTTCGCAACTGACCAAAGAGAACACGGCTCTAAAATCTGGATTATCTGCCACTGAGGATGAGCTGGACAATGTTAAAGGTACTCTTGAAGAGACCACCGGGCTGTTGGACGACAAAACCTCTGAGTTTATCGCCTTGAGAGAAGCGACCGCTGATCCTCAGGCACTGGATCGTCGGAACAAGCAATTGATGGAAGAAAATTTACAGTTGAAAAACCGGATTGAGGTAATAGAGGCTGAAAATAACCAGCTGATTCGGAGTAGCAGTATGCGCTGGTATCTCTATGGAAGTGGTACGATCATAATAGGTATTCTGCTGGGTTTGTTCTTGCCAATGATCCGATTCCGCAAAAAGCCTGCTTCCGACTGGGTTTAACCGTCTTCCTGAAGGTTTGAAAGAAGCCCCTGATATGACACGATCGGGGCTTCTGAAAGTAGCTGGATGCTGTCAGAGCCTGCTGGAAGTAGCGAGATTCTCTTTGGCCGGACTAGCATAAATCAGGAACGGTCATTGTGTCCGAGATCCCGTTCAGGATCTATCAGGTCACGGACTTTCTGTTTGATCTGCTTGGGTTGCGGAAAGCCGCCGTCCTGTTTTCTTTCCCAGATCTGTTTGCCGTTCAGGGTGATGACAAAGACACCACCTGTTCCGGGCTTCAGTCTCACCTCTCCCAGATCGGTGCTGAACGTACTGAGCAATTCCTGAGCAAGCCAGGCGGAGCGGAGCAACCACTGGCACTGGCTGCAATAGTTTATTTCTACAATGGGTTTTTCTGTCACGGTTTACTGCCTTGCAAGAGTTGAGTGAGTGATAGGTTCTATTTATTTTTGCCAGTGCCCTCTGTTCCTTCCTGGCTTGCTCAGAGTGTTCGGGAAGCCGCTTCAAATCCTACCATGAGTGTATCAGTCGGGCACGGTTAAAAGGCATTTTTTACTCAGCAGGCTCCTGATAGAATCTGCCCGTTAATGCAGTGAAGGAAAGGCCATGACGGTCATTGTAAATCCCGATATCGAACAATATTGCCATGACATTACCGGCGGTGAGTCGCCACTTCTGAAAGAGCTGGCCCAGGCGACAGAAGACCGGACCCGCTATCCGGGAAATATGTCGGGAAGAATGGTGGGGCAAACCTTGAAACTGCTGGTAGCCTTAAGTCACAGCAAGAGGGTGTTGGAAATCGGCATGTTCACCGGCTACGCGGCTTTATCCATGGCTGAAGCCCTGCCAGAGGATGGTGAAATCTATTGTTGTGAAACTAATCCTCGTGCCATTGCTATTGCAGAGGAATTCTTTGACCGATCACCCCATTCTCATAAGTTGAAAGTACTGTTTGGCAAAGCATTGGAAACCATCCCTACCATTGAGGGAGAACTCGACTTTGTTTTCATTGATGCCGACAAGAAAAAATACTTTGAATATCTGGAGCTGATTCTCCCCATGCTGAAGCAGGGAGGCGTTATTGTTATTGACGATGCGCTCTGGAAAGGCGGTGTATTGAACCCTCTGGATGAGCGGGATGAGGTGATTGCAAAGCTGAACCGCTATCTGTCTTCCAGGGCGGATCTGGATAATGTTCTTTTACCCGTCAGACATGGCCTTCATGTGGTACGTAAGATCTGATTTTAATCCTCTTTTTGACATTGTTTTAAATCTGACAAGTTTCTGGGGCATTAGTCCAACTCACTATTTGCAAAGAAAGATATGTTCTAGACGATCCATTGCCTCCCGGGAACCTCATCACCTATAGTTTGGCTAAACCAAGACACAAATGTTAAAGAATAAGTATTTCGGGGGAATCAATGGATCTGGAGACCATTAACCGTGAGCTTGCCGAGCGCTCGCCACAAGAGATTATCCGCTGGGCTCTGCAAAAGGCTATGAAGCCGGTGGTTACCACTAACTTTGGTCCTCACGAAGCTGCCATTCTGCATATGTCCACCCGGATTCAACCGGATTTGCCGGTGATCTGGATTGATTCTGGTTACGGCACACGGGCGACCTATCGCTTCGCCCGGGATCTGATCCAAACGTTGGAATTGAACATTCAGATTTATCACCCGGAATACAGTCGTGCCTATCGTGATGCCATCATGGGTGGTGTGCCAGAGGTGGATACGCCAGCGCATGACGAGTTTACCCGACAGGTCAAACTGGAGCCTTTTGGACGGGCCATGCAGAGTTTTTCTCCTGACTATTGGTTGACGGCTATCAGAAAAGACCAGACAGCTTTTCGTCAGGGTTTGGAGGTCGTCAGTGAAACCAAAGACGGTTATTACCGGGTAGCCCCTCTGTTGAACTGGACAGAGCTGGATGTTGAAGAGTACCTGGTAATGAACGACCTTCCCATTGAAGAAGATTACTATGACCCTACCAAAGTCATTGGTAACCGTGAGTGTGGTTTACACACCTCGGTCTCCTGAGTGTATGGGGGGATTAAGAGCAGGCTGCCTGATGAGCCCGACAGGCAGCCATGTTGGTGATTTTTACTGATCTTTATGGGTTAGCTTGTCCAGGCCACGGCTGTAGAAGTCCAGCCAGTCATCCAGAACGGCTTTGACATCTTCTTTGGTGACTTTGTCGTTGTCCGATTGCTTGTTGATTCCTTTACGCAGCACCTCACCTTCCAGTCTGCCTGTTTTGCCATCTCTCAATTGCACTTCCAAATACAGAGCCACGATGTAATCCAGACGGTCGGTGGCTGTTTTGATCAGGGTTCTGGCAACGGCGACGGGGAGAACAAATTGTCTGGGTTTAAGATCCTTCATCTCTGACACAATGCCGGTAATGGCTGGCTGAATAACCAAAACACCGGGTCCGGGTTTTTCTGCCAGTATTCCTCGCTGCTTCAGGCCTTCCCTGAAACCATTGTTCAGGTAGTCAGCGACTTTAGTGGCTACTTCGCGCTGGGCATCATTGGTGGCGTTGTAATTTGGGAACAGATTGACGGGCTCAAGATAAACCTTTTTATACTTTTTCAGATCGCCGCTGACCCAGCGCATGGCGGTATCATCATCAAAAGCAGTCAATCTTTCATAGTTTTCTAGATAGCCGCTGAAGGGTTGTTCTTCAGTATCAATTTTTTGCTGCGTTGAGCAAGCTGTGAGTAGCAGGGCGCTGACAAGCACAAAAGGCAGAGCAAGAGGCAGAGTAAAAAGTCGGCGAATTTTTTTATAAGCTGTCATGGTGCGAGCCGTTGTTTGATTAAGGTATTTGCTTTAACTGGGGTAGAGTGTCTACTAATGTTTGTCTTTTGAAAAGTATGATTTACCGAGATCGTCTGCTAAAAGAGTCCTTCTGAAGGGGCTCTGAGGGGTTCCGGGGCATCGATCACTCTGGGCCAGCGATGACTCTTGTGACAACTTTGTTCGTTTTCTTCGGTCACGACATACAGTCGGGTAAAAGGGCCATCAGTAGCGATCAGCCCCTGGATAAACTGCTGTTTTTCCAGGAGAAACCAGTGGCTCTCCCCCGCTTCATCTTTTTCCATAAAAGCATCAACGCTGATTTTGACGGGCCTGGGGCTAAACCGGTTCCAGATACCCTTTTTAATGGACTCCAGTCTTGCCCAGCCTCCCTGTGGTGTAAGGCCTGGCTGACTCTCGCGGCGACCCCAGGGAACCAGAACCTGCTGACCCTGTCGGCTCAACACCGGCAGGCGGGCTTTGGGATTTGGGAAATAGGTTTTGATGGTCTGACCATCCAGCTCGAATTGTACACCGCCGCACACGTCGGGGGCTCTCCACTTCAGATCCGGGGCGAAGGATTTTACATTCTATCAATCAATCGAAGAAGGACTGGATTGGATATTTCGAAGTAGTGCACATTGTTATCAGGGCCTCTCCTCTTGGTGAGCGATTGCTTGACTGGCATTGGTTGCCGCAGAAGATGAACGCTCAATATGCTTTTCAACTTGCTTAATATCACTTGCAATCTCTTCCATCACAGCGACTACAAATTCTTTCGCTTCTTCATTCTTAACATTATCAGGATTATACCTGGGTTCAATGTAATCCAGAGAACGATAATGCTCTAACTGCTTGACCCCGTTTATCATGGTATCGGTGATAGACTTGATTTGTCCGGGAATTAATCGCTGTTCGGAGTCCAATGCTTCTCGACGTGAATCGAAATTTTTAACATCTTTTCCAACATATTGGGTAAATTTCGCAGAATGCATACTGTCGACATAAGTCATCAATACTTTAACCTGATACTGTCCGAAATTCACCGGTTCTCGTGTTTGAAATTCCGCAAGCGTTTCGCCCTTTGAGGGAATACTATTGGAATTACCGTGCACATTATCTCCTGTCACACTATTCATTTTAAATGCCTCTTCAAGGAAATGAGTTGTTTGTTTAGCTCCTTTACTCAGACAATCCCACCCCAGAAAGATTCCCTATCATATAAGGTCGCATGTCAATTGCTGCCACCTCTGCAGTCCGGACTGTCAGGTGCTTGTCCTTTACGCTCGTTCCACTCACCGGGGGTATAAGTATGAAGGGCCAGGGCATGAATGCCCCCTTGCATTTCATCGGAGAGGATTTTGTAAATCAGCTGGTGGCGTTTAACCGGCATTGTGTCTTCAAATGCCTGGCTAACCAGAACCACTTTAAAATGGGATTCAGAGCCCGATGGCACATTGTGCCTATGGCTTTCATTGAATATTTCAAAGTGTTCAAGCTCCAGGGCAGCTGTCAGTTTGTCACTGACTCGATCTTGCATAGTCATACTTCCATTCCACCTTTTTAATCTTGCCGAGACGATCAGATAGATGATTTTAGATTAACAGGAAGAGTGTGGGTTGCGAAGGGAAAGTGGATCAGGAAAGTTCACTGTTCAAAGTGATGCATTCGATACCTGCTCGAAGAGAACAGGTGTACTCAATAGATGTGCTGAAGGTGATGTCACCGGCGCAAATCACTCTAATCGATGAGGCCTCTGATAATGCCGAGTCCAGCCATTGTCCATAGTCCTGTCGCCCTGTGGTCAGGGTGTAGCTGAATTGATCCATTTGCGAGAGTGCTTCCAACGACCCAAGACCGTAATGTTCGTCGCTGCTGTATGTTTCGTGGATTAGATGAATTCTAAGATGTGATGAGGACTCAATATTGCCCAGAGCTTCACGGGCATAAGCCAGCAAGGGGGCCAGCCCTATTTCCTGGGCAATAAGGATTTGGTCAGGGGTATCGAGCAGATTTCCACAAAGATTTAATCCACGGGGGCTGCTGATGCTGACTCGCTGTCCTGCTCTGGCAGCATCGTGCGCCCAGGTGCTGAAAGGGTCTGCCACCTTACGCTGGATATGGATGACCATCGATTGATCAAGGTTTGGCATTGACGCCAGATAACACTCTTTTTGCAGCTGTTGTCCTACGTCTATACAGATGTGTTGGCCGGGGGAATAGCTCATCGGATGCCGGAGAGCGAGCGTCAGGGCCACGACAGTGGGGCTTAAGAATTGTTTCGCAGTAATAGCGGCTTGAGTGTGGCTTCTGGAGGGCAGGGAGACGGTCATATCATTTTCAGGCAGACACTGGCACGCCAGAAAATACCCTTCACGGACTTTTTCACTGCTCAGGGAAATCTGGCTCTGTTTGGTGGGTTGTCCCAAGTCGGCTTTCATCATGCAGGCATGACAGATACCTGAACGACAGGAAAAAGGTATTTTTTCACCTTTTGCCAGTAAAGAGTCCAGCAGGCACCGGTTTTTATCCACCGGGTAGGCCCGGTTAGACAGTGTGATAACAGGCATGTTGGTATCTTACCTTAGTGCTTTTCATTACTGAAACACCAATGTTTTCCATGGCTACTGGTGTAATTTAAGCAACAACGAACCCGATATGTCCCTGTGTTCCATCGGATTATAACAAGATCTTCGAATATAGATCGTCTAGCGGCAGATTGGGCAAAATATTGTGTAATATACAGTAGAATCACTTCGTAAATGAAGAAAATATCTGGATAATGACTTATTGTTTAAAGGAAAAAAGTACTATCCAACGATGCAGCTAAACTGTTGATCACAAATGACTTTACGCGAAACTGGAAGCTTCGGATACACATGAGTGAGTTTGTTGTCCGTAATTTAGGGGGCGATACCGCTTGTTAGTTTAAGATTAAGTATCACTCCTTTGAGTTATAATAGCTTTTTCGTTGATTGAGAAAGGTATCAAAAGTGTATTACTGTTTCTTTTTATTGTTTCTTGCAGTGGGCAGCGTAGTTAAGGCTTCTCCCGACCAATGTGAAAAAGGTTACCTGATTTTAAAGCTAAGTGAAGCGACAAGGCAAGAAATTGGACAACAAGCTGATCAATATGAGAATAAATTTTACTTGGGAGACGAACGAGGAAATAGAATAGATCTTCACCCTATACAGAAATTGCCCGAAGACTTATCCATGGATTTTTTTGAATATAACTACATGGGTGTTAAAGTTGTCTCCGAAATAAACTCTGCATACGGAGGTGGTTGCACGTTTTTTAGTTTTGATTTGCCTGAAAGTTCTTATTTGGCTGGCTTTTTTGGTGCGTTTCCTATATTTAGTCGAATAAAACATGAATATTCAGAACGACCAATAGGTGTGTCTTTAGATGATGATTTGTACTGGTATACAGGTCGTTGGTTTGGATTTACAAAGGAGTCGGGGGACTTCTTATCACTTATATTGCCAAGGTATGAAGTCAAGTGGAAAAGAAAAAATAATGAAGTTTTAACAGAGCTTTTATTTTTACCTCCCGACAAAAACAAAGGCTTTCCGGGAGGCCAAGAATATCTGAAAGCTAAAGCAGATTTTGAAAGTTATCAAAATTACTTTGACTAAGAATAAAAAAACTGAGGAGGTTCTGAGGAAGACTTGGGGAGTATAATATCTAACGTCGCACGTTTGACTTCTAATAGCGGTTAGCTGCTAAAAAGAGTTTCCTTTATAAAGGTAGATTAAACAGCCAATGGAGTTGAAAGTAACATGAGATACTGTCGCACTTAGTAAACCATAATGTTTAGAAAGCAGTCCTCTACTGAATGAGTTTATCGTTGACATCACGACTTGTGCCATTAATGGGTTAGGGTTGGTAAGATGTAAAAGTCCAAACAATGTAGATTTGATGATGTTACTAAAAATAAATATTTTTTCATCATGATTGTTGATTCTATTAGTTGCAGATTCTATAGAGAAATTGATTAAACGGAGTAAGTGTCCATTAAATATCACCTCTTCAATGACAGCTCCTATAATAGCCTCATTAAATTTTAATTCTCCATTGTATGGGTCATGTATTAATGACAGAGGGCGTAAAACGAAAATAGCCAAAATTTGACATTGTATAGAATGTATTGCACCTGATAATAATCCATAATAAAGTTGATTGTTAAAATCTAACTCTTTTATTAGAACGATCATTATGTTGGATTCTTTATCTTCTATATTCAGTGAGCCTGAGTCTGTGAGGCTCATATTTATTAATGTGTGCAAAGAGTTAAATTCATCCTCTGTTTTTAAGAGCGAGGTGTCTGACTTTGCATGTTGAATTACTAATGAGCAGCATATTGCGATTATTAAAATATATTTTTTCATTGTACTTATCTTTGAAAAACAAGCATAACAGCTAACAAATGATACCATTTCGTTTTGAGACTTCGTCCCACCATCCGTTGCGCCTCAGGCACGTGGCTGAAGCGGGTGTTATGAGCATTAATCAATATACTCAACTGAACTAAAGCTATCTGTATTTAAAGGTAAACTTTTTTTCATATCGGTACATTCAGCATTTTGTGTAATGCTCCCATCTTTAAAAGTAAGCCCACCAAGACTGGGTGTTTCTCTAAGCGCCGACATCGAATACAAAAATTGACTTTTATGAGAAGCATCGTTAGTCGTATCTACTTTATGCCTTATAAAAACGCGCCCTAAAAAATCAGGAAGATCTTTTCTATTTACTTTAATGTGGCAGTGCCAACCTTTTGCCTCGTCATTTTTTCTAGTAGGATTCTCTGGTTTATGTAACTCTGCTTTATGGTCCAGATCACTATTAAAAATCATATCTTCAATATCATAATCCAATTGATTTTGACATTCACCAGAGCCAAAATAAATGCTACCTCTGGGGTAATATATTGTTAATACATCTCGTTGAATCGCCTCTCTTTCCGTTAATTTTACAGCAGAAATTAAAGATTGGCTTTTGGGGAAATAAGTAAAGCTCAGAGATGTAAGGCTTACAGGTTTATTGGCGAAGTTATCTATAGATAGGCTTTCTTTGTTTGAATCGCCTTTTGTACTTGGTTGTAATAGAGCTGCTTTAGCTATCCCTTGCATTTTATTCTCCTTAAGAAAGAAACAGTTTGGATTGTTGGTAATCAATTTGACTATGCTGTTGCCAAAGAGTTCTATCAATAGGAACAAGTGTGTTAGGAATATTAACTATTCGAGACCAGAGCCTGCAAAAATACCAACAGGCTGCTTTCAGTAGCCGCTGAATTTGGCTTTAGCTTCCTATAACTGTACCGAAGCAGACTCAAGAATAGTGTATTGGTAGGTGCCAATATTTCTTATTTCTAAGGTTCCCTGTCCCGATAGATTTAGATAGGGAATCAGAAAGGTTGCTTGATATCTGGTGGTTTTTTTCTTGTCTCTCCGAAAGCCTAATTGCTTGAAATTCTGATTCGAGGATGAGGGCATGGACCATAAAACAGACTCCATTGAGCCTTGATCCAAAAAACCGAATTGTACAGCATGATTGTAAATATGAGACTCTAGTCTATCTCTTGCTTTGGTTTGATCATAGGTGCTTGCAATTTTCATTGGAGAGGATAAATAATCAAAACTAAGGAGAGCTGTTCCATCGTTCAAAATGACGATAAAACCAATATTTTCACTCTGGTCAACAATGCCTTCGGGATCAGCTGAAAACTGAATAAAGTAAACTTTACTTATTCTTCTCTCTTTGAGGTCTCTATCAATCTTCAGGGTGGTTTCAGAGTTAGCAGCGGCCAGTTGTAAATATTGCTCAAGATTCTCAGGCCTGGTGTAGCCACGAATTTGTCGAGTTTTTTTACTACCTGTACTATCTGTATAGGTAAAAGTGTCTGGCCCAATGATTTCTACGGTCGCCCAAGTCCAGGAGCAGAATGAAAATATAAAAAAAAGCAAAGGGTATAGTTTATTAAACATGAAGTTTCTCGTATAAAAAAGTTTGTAGCATTTTCTGGCTACAAATAACAACAAGACGAAGACGTCAATATAGTCATACTTCCTTAAAAATACCAAATGTTTCAAAGGAATGCGCTGATGCCTGGCGCTTGAACCAGAGGTTATGTGTTACTATGAGTGCCGATTCTTAGGGTGGACATTAAGCTCAAAAAAGCTTCATTTCCAGCGGCAGAACTCACCTTGAACAGCC
>NZ_JAHHPQ010000528.1:0-1615 GCF_024606245.1 Endozoicomonas sp. SESOKO2 | reverse complement strand
AGTCGTCCATAGCGGCCCGAACTTTTGCCTGCCTCGGCGTGTACTGGAAGGGACCGTCGTCATCTTCGACGGCTTTCTCTGCCGCTTTCAGGACTCCCTTCATTCTCTCAATGGCGGCTTCTCTGACTTTAATCTCACCTTCCAGATGAGCCTGTTTATGAATCAGTTGTTGGGCCTTGCTGCCAATAACATCATCACTGCCCAGTTGTAACCGTTTGTTTCTCAGGGCATTAATCCGTTGTTCATGAGTATCAGTAGCGTCTGGTTTGAGACCCACGGCTTCTTCGACGGTGTTAAGAGCTGCTTTACGATAATCCGCCAGAGCCTCTTTTGCTTTTGATACAGCTTCACTTTTTTGCTTCAGGACTAAACCCAGTGCGTCCATTTCCTTTTCATGTGCGGCTTTAGCCTGCTCATCAATGTGTCCGGGATCTTCAATCTCCTGTTTTTTACGATCCAGATTCTCTTTTGCATCTCTCTGTTCAAGCCGTGCATTGGTCACTGCCATAATTTTCCTGTAGTGCTCACGCAGGAATTCCGTGATCCGAAAATGCTTTTGTCTGATTAAAATCTGTTCACCCAATTCGCTATAGACTTCATCGCTTGCTTCCCGAACAAGAGTATCTACATAAGCCAAAGTATCGATAAAGTCATCAGCTTCTTCCTGTAAACTGAGGTCATCTCTAATCTGAACATTAAGATTTATTTTGGTTTTCAGTTTCTTAAAGATTTCCTCTCGTCTTTGTATACCGTGTTCTTCCAGAAAATCATTGACGTCCTCTACTCGCTCTTGAAGGGTTTGCTCGTCATCTGCAGTCAGACCCAGCCTTATTTGAACTTGTTTCATTGCCCGATTGAGAACTATGTCGTCTCCATCCGAGATACTTTCGTGTACAGCTGGGGGGCCGGTAAATAAATATTGTTTGACACGAATAGCATCCAGCTTTTGCTTAGCTGTCTTCTGCTCACTTTCAGCTTCTTCTATTGCTTCCCTGACTGTGGCTACTTCACGATCAAGAACGTACCGGGGTTTGGGGTCCAGGCGAGCCATTTGCCTGTCAAGTTCATTGTCAATGGCTGTGATATGCTCATTAACCTCAGAAACACCTGCTTTGAAAACTTTTTCTTCCAGCTGTTCGAGTTTTTTTTTAATTAGAATGTTTTGGTCTTCTATACCGGCGTCATCTCTATAGTCCTCAATGTTGAGTTGATGAGCAATTTCATTGTTTCTGGCCCTTCTGAACACTTCATCGCCATGGGTTTCTTCTACCTCACCCATTAATTCCGAAATTTTGCAGTAAATAACATTCTTGTTGTCGTTGAGGTGAACGTCGTTTTCAAATACTACTTCCAGATCGCTGGCCAGTTTAGCAAGGAAAGTCTTGCCTCTTTCTTTTGCCGCATCGTTTACAATGGGGTAGATCTGCAGCCTGTCCTCTATATCTTTAAGCAGCCTTTCCTGTTGTCTTACGACTCGCCAATCCGCAGCTTCGATATAAAAGGTAAGTCTGATTAGCTTATCGTATTTACTGGTTCTTTTTTGAGCAACTGTCTTTTGAGCAACTGCGGTGTAAGCTTTCCAGGGAATTTGTTCTATCGTATCCAGCATGGACTC
>NZ_JAHHPQ010000527.1:0-2386 GCF_024606245.1 Endozoicomonas sp. SESOKO2 | reverse complement strand
GGTCAGAAAGTACATCCAAATGGGATCCGACTGGGCATCGTAAAGCCCCACAGATCTGTATGGTTTGCTGAAGGTCAGCAATACGCTGATAAGCTGATTACCGATCTGGAAGTTCGTGATTTCCTGCAGAAGAAGCTGAAAAATGCTTCCGTAAGCCGTATCGACATCCAGCGTCCGGCTCAAAGCGCTCGCGTTACCATCTTCACTGCCCGTCCAGGCATTGTGATCGGTAAAAAAGGCGAAGACGTTGAGAAGCTGCGCCAGGCTGTTACCAAAATGATGGGCGTACCTGTTCACATCAACATTGAAGAAGTTCGCAAACCCGAACTGGACGCAATGCTGGTTGCACAGTCTATCGCGGGTCAGCTGGAGCGTCGTGTCATGTTCCGTCGTGCCATGAAGCGTTCTGTACAGAATGCTATGCGTCTGGGCGCGAAGGGCATCAAAGTGCAAATCAGTGGTCGTCTTGGCGGCGCTGAAATTGCTCGTACCGAATGGTACCGTGAGGGTCGCGTACCTCTGCACACTCTGCGTGCGGACATCGATTACGCAACTTATGAAGCTCTGACTACCTACGGTATCCTGGGCGTTAAAGTATGGATCTTCAAAGGCGAAGTGATTGGCGGAATGGCAGCTGAAACTGAAAAGCAGCCTAAAGAACCAGCCAAACGTCCTAAGAAGAGACAGGCTAAGAAGTAAGGAGCGCGGTAATGTTACAGCCAAAGCGTACGAAATTTCGTAAGCAGCAAAAGGGTCGCAATCGCGGCCTGGCACACCGCGGCTCCACTGTTAGCTTCGGTGAATACGCATTGAAAGCAACAGGCCGTGGACGCATAACTGCTCGTCAGATCGAAGCAGCACGTCGTGCCATGACCCGTCACATCAAGCGTGGTGGTAAAATCTGGATTCGCGTCTTCCCTGACAAACCGATCTCCAAAAAACCCCTCGAGGTTCGTATGGGTAAAGGTAAGGGTAGTGTCGAGTACTGGGTAGCACAGATCCAGCCGGGTCGTGTCCTGTACGAAATGGAAGGTGTGTCCGAAGAGCTGGCTCGCGAGGCGTTTGCCCTTGCTGCCGCAAAGCTGCCAGTGGAAACTGCCTTCGTTAAGCGGAGCGTGATGTGATGAAAGCTGCTGAATTGCGTGAAAAAACGGTTGAACAGCTCAACGAAGAGCTGGTCACACTGCTGCGGGACCAATTTAACTACCGTATGCAGAAAGCGACGGGTCAGCTGAGTCAGACTCATCTGCTGAAGCAGACCCGACGCGACATCGCCCGTATTAAGACGGCGTTGAATGAGAAGGCAGGTATTTAACAATGGCTGAAGACAAGAAAGTCCGTACTCTGACCGGTAAGGTTGTGAGTGACAAGATGGACAAGACCGTCACCGTTCTTATTGAGCGCCGTGTTAAACATCCGCTCTACGGTAAGATCGTTAAGCGGTCCACCAAGTTGCACGCTCACGACGAAAACAATGATTGCCGTATGGGTGATATTGTCACAATCAAGGAAACACGTCCTTTGTCTAAGTCCAAGACATTTGAACTGGTTTCCATTGATGAGCGTGCTACTCAAATATAAGGCCACGGTGCCCTGGGTCTGAGTAGAAGTGGCTGGTCTTGTGGCCAGCCTGTTGTACAACGACTGGCGGGTACCCGTCTGCAGTTTGGGCTTGGAGAATAAGCATGATCCAGACAGAATCTCAACTCGAAGTAGCCGATAACTCCGGCGCTCGTCGAGTACAGTGTATCAAGGTGTTGGGTGGATCCCATCGCCGCTACGCCCACATCGGCGACATCATCAAAGTCACCGTTAAGGAAGCAATTCCACGCGGTAAGGTCAAGAAAGGCCAGGTGATGAACGCAGTTGTAGTGCGTACTAAAAAAGGCGTTCGTCGTCCAGACGGTTCCGTAATCCGCTTCGATGGCAATGCTGCCGTTCTGCTGAACGCAAGCAATCAGCCAATCGGTACCCGTATCTTTGGGCCAGTGACTCGTGAACTGCGTGGTGAGCAGTTTATGAAGATCATTTCCCTGGCACCAGAAGTACTGTAAGGGAGCAGGAAATGAAAAAGATCCGTCGTGACGACGAAGTTATCGTCATTGCAGGCAAGGACAAAGGTAAGCGCGGCAAAGTGCAAACCGTTCGTGCCGATGGCAAGCTGATCGTTTCTGGTATCAACATGATCAAGAAGCATCAGAAGCCAAACCCGACATTGGGCACCCCTGGTGGCATCGTTGAGAAAGAAGCGCCTATTCAGGCTTCCAACGTTGCAATCCTGAACACAGAAACCGACAAGGCTGATCGTGTTGGCATTGCTATCTCTGAAGATGGCAAGAAACAACGCGTGTTCAAGTCTACCGGTCAACCGGTTGACGCGTAAGGG
>NZ_JAHHPQ010000526.1:0-31332 GCF_024606245.1 Endozoicomonas sp. SESOKO2 | reverse complement strand
GTCCTACTGCGGTTGCAATCCTCGCTACGGACGCTTAAGTCCGACAGGCTGCTAGTAGCTTTCGAAAGCGGCTTCAAGCAGCTCGCAGGTGTATTCCGTTTGAGGATGGTGAAAGATCTGTTCGGTTGAGCCCTGCTCAATAATCTCACCGTCCTTCATCACCAGAATCCTGTGGCTCATGGCTTTTACAACCGCAAGGTCGTGGCTGATAAAGATATAGCTAAGATTGTGTTTTTTCTGCAGGTCTCTTAACAGCTTTATGACTTGAGACTGGACAGTCCTGTCCAGAGCAGAGGTGGGCTCATCAAGAATAATCAGTCTGGGCTTGAGGACCAGAGCTCTGGCTATGGCGATGCGCTGTCTCTGTCCGCCAGAAAACTCATGGGGATAACGGTGTCGCCATTGAGGATTAAGGCCGACCTCTGTCATGGCTTTTATGATCAGCTCGTCTCGTTCTCCGTTGCTGGCGAGCTGATGGATATCCAGTCCTTCGCCAATGATGTCAGCGATGGTCATTCTCGGGCTCAGACTGCCGTATGGGTCCTGAAAAACAACCTGCATCTGTCGTCGGTAAGGACGACACTGTTTTTGGCTCAGGGAGTGAAGGGCATCACCTTTAAAGTAGATCTGACCCTGACTCTCCTGCAGTTTCAGGAGCGCCATCCCGAGTGTGGTTTTTCCGGAACCGGATTCACCTACAATACCCAGTGTTTCACCTTCAGCGACTGAGATAGAGAGGTCCGTTACAGCTTTGATATGGTCGACGGTTTTGCGGAAGAATCCGGCTTTTACCGGAAACCAGACCCTTATATCCCGCCCCTCAATGATTTTATTCTGCGCCCGGGACACAGGTTCCGGTTCACCGGATGGCTCGGCATTGAGCAGTTCTACGGTGTAAGGATGCTTTGGTTGATTGAACACTTCTCCCGTGGCACCGGTTTCCACCAGTTCTCCGTTTTTCATGACACAGATTCGATGAGAAACATGGTGAATCAGGTTTAGATCATGACTGATAAACAAAATGGCCATACCCATTTTCTGCTGTAGTTCGGCCAGCAGCGACAGAATCTGTCTTTGTACCGTCACGTCCAGTGCAGTTGTGGGCTCATCGGCAATCAGGACTTTTGGCTCGCAGGCCAGAGCCATAGCAATCATGGCTCTTTGACGCTGACCACCCGACAGTTCGTGGGGATAGGCTGAAAGCTTTTTGGCTGGCTCCTGAATGCCCACCAGTTCAAGCAGCTCCAAAGCACGCTGACTGGCCTGTTCAGGATGCATGCCCAGGTGCAGACTGAGTACTTCACAGATCTGTTTATCTATCGTGTGCAGAGGGTTAAGGGCGGTCATGGGTTCCTGAAAAATCATACCGATCTGGTTTCCACGAACGCCTCTGATCTCCCTTTCTGATAAGGCCAACAGGTCTTTACCATCAAACAGTATCTCACCCTGGTGACTGGCATTTTCAGGAAGCAGTTGCAGTATGCTCAGGGCAGAAATGGATTTACCGGAGCCGGACTCGCCCACCAGACCCAGCGTCTCTCCCGGAAACAGTTCAAAACTGATGCTTTTTACCGCGTCGCTGCTGCTGCCGCCGCCCTGATTGAAGCGAATTTTCAGGTCTTTGATCTCGAGCAGGGAAGTTGTCATTGTTTAGTGACCTGTAACGTATTTGCGTGGATCAAGGGCGTCACGGGTAGCTTCCCCAATAAACACCAGCAGGGTCAGCATCACTGACATCACCATGAAGGCTGTAATTCCCAGCCATGGTGCTTGAAGGTTGTTCTTGCCCTGGGCGATCAGCTCACCCAATGAAGGCGATCCGGCTGGCAGGCCAAAACCCAGGAAGTCCAGTGACGTCAGGGTGGTGATGGCTCCGGTGAGAATAAAGGGCATGAAAGTGATCGTTGCTATCATGGCGTTGGGTAGAATATGGCGGAACATAAGTCTGCCATCGGTCATCCCAAGTGCCCTGGCGGCCCGGACGTATTCCAGATTCCGTCCGCGCAAGAATTCCGCACGAACCACATCGACCAGAGCCATCCAGGAAAACATCAGCATAATCCCAAGCAACCACCAGAAGCCGGGTTCGACAAAACTGGAAAGAATGATCAGCAGATACAGGCTGGGCATACCTGACCAGACTTCAATAAACCGTTGCCCGATAAGATCTGTTCTCCCACCATAAAATCCCTGCATAGCGCCAACGGCAACCCCTATGAGAGAGCTGAACAGCGTTAGAATCAGTCCAAAAAGCACAGAAATTCTAAAACCGTAAATGACTCGGGCCAGAACATCTCTGCCCTGGTCATCGGTCCCCAGCAAATTCTCTGGCGTGGGAGGTGCCGGGGCAACACGGGCATAGTTGATCGTGTCGTAGCTGTAATGAATCGGTGGCCAGAGCATCCAGCCGTGGGGCTCGATCAGTTCTTTTGCGTAGTCCTGACGATAATCCATTTCCAGTTCAAACTCGCCACCAAACGCTGTTTCTGGGTAGATATGGAAAATAGGGGTATAGATTTCACCTTTGAAATAAACCAGAAGCGGCTTATCGTTGGCAATCAGCTCGGCAAATAAAGTGGTGAAAAACAGGAAACCGAAAATCCAGAGAGAGTAATAGCCCCGTCGATTGCTTTTGAAGCTTTTCCAGCGTCGCTGGTTAAGAGGGCTTATACGGGAAGGTTTTATGATTTGAGACGATGCCATCTTAATCCCTCGCCTCAAAATCAATTCTCGGGTCAACCAGCATGTAGGTCAGATCTCCCAGCAGTTTTACCACCATGCCTATCAGGGTGAAGATAAAGAGAGATCCGAAGACCACGGGGTAATCTCGATTAATGGCGGCTTCATATCCGAGCAGGCCAAGGCCATCCAGTGAAAAAATAATTTCAATCAGCAGCGAGCTGGTGAACAGAATGCCAATGAGAGCCGCCGGGAATCCGGATATCACCAGCAGCATGGCGTTTCTGAAAACATGGCCGTACAGTACTTGATGATCATCCAGACCCTTGGCCCGGGCTGTCTGTACATACTGGCGATGAATCTCATCGAGAAAAGAGTTTTTAGTCAGCATTGTTAATGTTGCAAAGCCACCAATAACAATACAGAAAACCGGAAGAACCATATGCCAGGCATAATCTGCCAGTTTGCCAATAAGGCTAAGCTGGTCAAAGTTTTCCGATGTTAATCCGCGCAATGGAAAGAAATTCCAGTAACTGCCACCGGCAAAGAGCACGATGAGCAGGATTGCCAGTAGAAAGCTCGGAATGGCATACCCCGTAGTGATGACCGCGCTGGTCCAGACATCGAACGGGCTACCATGTTTTAATGCTTTTCGAATCCCCATAGGAATGGAGATCAGATAGATCAGCAAGGTACTCCATAATCCAAGAGAGATGGAGACAGGTAATTTCTCTTTGATGAGGTCAACGACTTTCGCATCTCTGAAAAAAGAGTCGCCAAACTCAAAGCGAGCATAGTTGAGTACCATCTGGATAAAACGCTCATAGGCCGGTTTGTCAAAGCCGTAAAGCTTTTCAATGTCTTTGATCAGTTCCGGATCCAGTCCCCGCCGTCCGCGGTACTCACCGGATTCGTCCACGCTTACCTGTTGGATCTCAGCACTGCCTGAACCTCCGATACGGCTGATGGCATTGATTTCAAAACCTTCCAGTTTGGCAATCATCTGCTCAACAGGTCCACCCGGTGCGGCCTGAATGATGACAAAGTTCAATAACAAAATACCGAATAGTGTCGGAATCATTAACGCCAGTCGGCGCAGAATATAGCTTTTCATAATCAGATCTGACGTTTTGAACGACGTATCAACCAACCCAGAATCAGGATGGCTAACAGAATGCCAGCAGGCCAGACCGGCATGCCTTTATTGTCCTCATCTTTGTTTGAGCCATCGTCGGTTGTGTCTGAAGCCCTGATGATTGTTGGTTCCATCCACCAGGAGTCCAGGTCAAACTGGTAAAGTGGTTCCTGATCAGGAGTGCTCAGGGGATGCTTGAGCGGTTTCCAATAGGCGATTCTGTTACTGGCCAGATACCATTGGGGAATCATGTATGCATTCCAGAGCAAAACCCTATCCAGAGCTTTAACGGCGGCAACGAGATTTTCTCTGGACCCGGCATTAATCACTTCCTTGATCAGACCATCGACCACCGGGTTTTTAATGCCTATCAGATTTCGGCTTCCTGGCTGATCCGCTGATTCGCTGCTCCAGAAGTCCTTTTGCTCATTTCCGGGCGAACTGGATTGAGGAATGCGACTGACCAGCATGTCGAAGTCGAAGCTTCTGAGCCGGTTTATATATTGTGAAATATCCACGATTCGCAGACTAGCATTGATCCCCATGGCCTCAAGGTTTTTCTTCAGAGGCAGGGCTACTTTCTCCATACTTGAATCGTATAGAAGAATCTCAAATTCGAAAGGCTTGCCATTTTTCCTGAGAGAACCGTTTTCCAGTTTCCAGCCTGCCTGTGCCATCAAAGAGAGAGCTTGGCTCAGCTGACTTCGGATTCTGCCACTGCCATCCGTGTTGGGCAGTTTGAAGGACTCGCTGAATAACTCAGCGGGCAGTTGATCTCGCCAGGGCTCAAGGTAAGCCAGTTCTTTACCCTCGGGAATACCCGTTGCTTCCATATCAGAGTTGGCAAAATAACTCTGTGTCCTGGTGTAGCTGTTGTAGAACAGATTCTTGTTAAGCCACTCGAAGTCCATAGCGTAATTCAAAGCTTTTCGAACTCTCACGTCCTCGAAAATATCTCTGCGCAGGTTAAAAACAAATCCCTGCATCCCCTGAGGGGCTTTGGTTGGAAAGGACTCCTGAATCAGGTCACCTTTTTTAACCGCCGGAGAGTCGTAGGCGGTGGCCCAGTTCCTGGCAATATTTTCAAAGCGAAGATCGTATTCGCCGGCTTTCAGGGCTTGCAGTGCTACGTTGGCATCCCGGTAATAGTCGTAACGACGCACATCAAAGTTGTAACGGCCTCTGCTGACCGGCAGATCTTTACCCCAGTAGTCATCAACTCTTTCGTAGACAATGCTGCGACCCGCTTCGGCAGAACGGATTTTGTAGGGGCCACTGCCCAAAGGTTGAGTCAGGTTGGCCTCTTCAAAGTTATTCGATTGTGTTTCCCAGAAGTGTTTTGGAAGTACCGGGAGTTGGGAAATGATCAGGGGAAGTTCAGGGTTACGGTTGTGTTTGAAAACGAAGCGGACACTGCGTTTGGACAAGCTCTCTGCCTTGGCAATATCGCCATAGTAAGCCCGGTAAAACGGTGAGCCTTTATCCCTGAGCAGTTCAAAGCTGTAAACGACATCGTTAGCGGTGATCGGTTGTCCGTCGTGAAACCGGGCTTTAGAATTCAAATGGAAAGTGATGCCACTGTTATCAGTGGCAGGCTCTGCATATTCAGCCACCAGGGCATACATGGAGAAAGGTTCATCCGCACTGCTGGTCATCAAAGTGTCGTAAATCAGACCTATCCCCTCAGCCGGAGTCCCTTTTTCTATGAAAGGATTCAGGCTGTCGAAAGTCCCCATGCTGGCCATCCGCAGTGTCCCCCCCTTGGGAGCATTGGGATTCACATAGTCAAAATACTTGAAATCTTTTGAGTATTTACCGTCGCCATATAAGGAAAGGGAAGGGGATTTATTAACTGCGTTCTCTGCCTCTGCCAGGACAGGCATCATGGACAGGGAAAGAAAGAGGGTCGCAATGGGAAGGGCTTGGAAAATCGTTGTCTTTAACGATTTTTTTATCATCACTGTATGATTCATGGTTCGCCTGGATCGCATTGTTATAACTTTTGCCTCTAAACTATAGTCGGCTCCTTGACTATAGGTATTGCTTGTTGCGGAGTTATTTCGATTCCTGACAGTATTTTAAACACCGATCAATCCCTACAGGCAAGGTCTAATTCAACAGAAAAAAATTATTGATATCTTTGGATGGCATTTAAAGTTGTAATGTGACCTAAAAGCAATCTTTCAGGCCGGATACCCAGCCGATTCACACTCTAAAAAAGTCGTCTTCAGACTATTAGTGATGGTTCGGACCATCATTAGCAGAGGCTGTTGGTGGTTTTTCTGTCTCATGCCACCATGTAGTCAGATCCAGAGCATAGAGCGGTGTAATCACAGGATGCCTCAGGGTGTCCCGGTAGAGGACATTCCAGGAAGGAGAGTACCAGAGAGGCAGAGAATAGTGTCCCCATAACAGAACTCTGTCCAGGGCATGAACCATGGAAAGCAGTTCTTTACGGCTGGTAGCCGATGGAATCAGGTTAGTTAATTGATCGACTACCGGTGAATGCACGCCCGAGAGATTTCTGGTTCCTGGTTGCTGAACGGTTTCCGATCCCCAGAAAGATGCTTGTTCAGTTCCGGGTGACGCGGTGTGTCGATAGGTGTGCAGTATGATTTCAAAATCCAGTTCACGTAATCTGGCTACCATCTGAAGTGGGTCTGTACGCTGAACATTCAAGGTAATACCAAGATGACTCAGTCCATCCTTAATGGAAAGCAGAACTTTTTCGTGCTCTTCACTGGCCACCAGAGCATTGAGAACCAGTGGTTCACCCCTGGCATTAACCTGCTGATTATTCTTTATCTGCCAGCCCGCCTGTTTTAACAACGTGAGCGCTTTTGCCTTGTTCAATCGGTCGCCCGATGCCAGTCGACTATCAGGTACTTTGAAAGGTTCATGGAAGAGAGCTTTCGGAAGTTCTTGTTGCCAGGGAGTCAGCCATTTGAGTTCATCAGCAGAAGGGGTACCACTGGCCGCCAGTTCAGAGCCTGCAAAAAAACTTTCAGCAGGTCGATACATCCCAAAGAAAAGATGGTTGTTGATCTGCTCGAAGTTAAAAGCATATCCCAGACTTTCCCTGACTCTGGCATCTTTTAGATAAGGTCGCCGTGTATTGTAGGTTAACGTCAGGGTTTGGGGGTTATGGTTCTTTATAACTTCTTGTATCAGACGGTATTTTTTAATGCGGTTCTCGCTCAGCTGAGTATTCCAGATCGTTGGATCTGTGATCAGTCTGAAATCATATTGATTACTGAAGAGTGACTCGAGGAGCACAGATTCGTTTCCGTAATATTCGTACACCATACGGTCAAAATTATACCGACCCCGGTTAACAGCCAGTTCACGAGCCCAATAATCCTTGTTTCTCTTGTAAGTGATGGATCGTCCGGGATTGATTTTAGCCACTTGATAAGGGCCGCTGGTGATGGGGACTTCAAGCCCGGGCGCCGGAAAAACCCTGTCTTTCCAGTAGTGTTCGGGAAGTATGGGCATTTGCCCCAGGATCAGTGGCAACTCACGGTTTTTGTTGTTTTTAAAGGTAAATAGAACCCTCATGGGCGCTGTGACTTCAGCTTTCTCGATATCATCATAGAAATGACGGTAGAACGTTGAGCCTTTCTCCCTTAAGAGATCAAAAGTGAATTTGACATCACTGGCTGACACACTGTGGCCATCGTTAAAGCGGGCCTTGGGATTAATGTAGTAGGCAACCCAGTGGTTATCCGGGTCTAACTCAATGGCTTGAGCAATCAAACCGTATTTACTTAGAGGTTCGTCCCAGGATCTTTGCAGCAGGGTGTCATAGAGCAAGTCGCTGCCAGCGGCTGCTGAACCGCGATCTACAAAAGGTGTAAGACTGTCAAACTGGCCAATCACTGCCTGTCTGAATTCACCGCCTTTTCGGGCCTGCGGGTTGGCGTAGTCAAAGTGTTCAAAATCTTTTTGGTACTTTGGTTCGCCATAGAGACTGATGGCATGCTTCAGAGGGATCTTGTCAGATCCCCATGCGAAACAGGCTGTTACTATCAGGAGTATACCCATGACCAGACGTGTCATTTTGGCTCTTCCTCCCACCAGATACTCAAGTCTATGGGGCCGTATAGACCTTCGTTTTCAGGATAGTTGTAACGGTGTCTGTGTGCTACCCGCCAGTAACGATGATAGAGCTGGGGAATAGTGTAATTTTCCCAGAGCAAGATACGATCCAAAGCCCTTGTGGCTGCTTGTAACTGGTCGATCGATTCAGCCTTGATAATATGCTCAATCATGGCATCAACAGCAGGGTGATTGACACCTGCCAGATTCTGGGTGCTTTGCTCATTGGCACTGCTGCTGCTCCAGTATTCTCTTTGCTCGTTGCCAGGCAGATCAGGCTGGTGGAAGGTTCTGAGCAGCATATCGTAATCCTGATTGCGCACTCTTCGAACGTACTGGGAGACATCCACCGAGACGATCTGCATATCAATACCGAGTATCTTCAGATTACTCTTGAATGGTATGGCAACACGTTCCTGTTCTGGCACTGCCAGCATCAGTTCGAACTTCAGTGGCTCGCCGGTTTCCTTGTTGACCCTTTTGCCATTTTTGAGTTCCCAGCCTGCCTGTTTTAGAAGGCGATTGGCATAACTGAGTTGCTTCCGAATATTACCAGTGCCATCCGTTTTTAAGCCTGTCCAGGATTGTTTAAACAGTCTCTCAGGAAGGATATTTCGATAAGGCTCAAGCAGTTTGACTTCAGCCTTATCGGGTATTCCTGTTTGGGCAAACTCCGTACCGGCAAAAAGACTCCCGGGCACTGAATAGATACCATAAAGGAGGTTAGCGTTGGTCCAGGCTGCATCATAACCCTGACTGATCGCTTCTCTGACGCGTTGATCCTGAAAGAGGTCTTTTCGACTGTTAAAGATAAACGACTGAACCTGAAAGCTCTTGCGCGGGTAATTTTTCTTGATAATCTTCCCGGTATCTATGTCTTTTCCCTTGTATGCATAAGTCCAGTTTTTAGCCAGATTCTCGACTCGGATATCATATTGCCCAGCAAGAAAAGCTTCCAGAGAGAGGGTAGAGTTCCTGAAATACTCCAATTTGATCTGCTCAAAGTTATTTCGACCAATATTCACTGGCAGTTTTTCAGCCCAGTAATGCTTGTTTCGCTCAAGAAACACGCTCTTGCCAAGCTCGTATTGTCTGATGCTGTAAGCGCCTGAGCTGACAGGAATATGGATCGTATGATCGTCTCCCCGGGACTGTTGCCAGTAGCTGTTGTGAATTACGGGTAACTGGGCCAGTCGAAAGGGCAACTTCTTGTCTTCAGGGGTATTCAGGGTAAGTTTTACCCGGTTTCCGGGTTCAATTTTTATTTGATCAACATCCTTTAAAAGGTGTTTAAAGTTGGAGAAATCACCATTTTTGTATTGAAGAAAGGTATCTCTTATGACCTCGGCATTAATTGGGCTGCCATCGGCAAAACGGGCTTTTGGGTTAATAACAAAGCGTATCCAGCGATTGTCATCAGGGTATTCGACACGTTCGGCGATCAGAGGATAAAGACTGCCGGGCTCATCCCGACTGGCATACATCAGGCTGTCATAGATGTAAGGACCAACGGCTGCAGGTAGTCCTTTGGCACTAAAGAGGTCAAAAGTGTCATAGGTACCAAGAGCAGCGAGTCTGACCTTGCCCTGACGGGGAGCATCAGGATTGATATAGGAAAAGTGTTGAAAGTCAGCAGGATATTTGGGAGTGCCGATCAGGTTAATAGCATGACTGTTGTGATAAGGTTGCTGAATACCGGCCTGAGCAGAAGCGTAAAAGCAGGCAAGAATCAGAGCAATAAGAGTATGTGCCCATGGTTTAATAGTCATTCTGTTCTCTGTTTTGAGCCAGCTGAAGATTTGGGTTTCATCCACCATGACGTAAGACGAATACCAAAGGGTGGGAAAGTTTCAGGAGTTTGCAGGTGCTGCCAGTATGCGATTCTTATAAAACGACCCTGCCAGTTAGGAATGAAGTAATGCTCCCAGAGCAAAAGACGATTCAAAGCCTGCATCGCGGTATAAAGATCCTTTTTACTATGGGCTGAGAGCGCATGATCAATCAAGGCATCAATGGCCGGGTTATGAATTCCGGCAAGGTTCTGGCTGCCTTTAATATCTGCAGATTCTGAATGAAATAATCCTTTGAGGTGTTCGCCGGGGAGATAAGGTACCATCAGGGTTGTTTGAACCATATCAAAATCCCTTTCTCTCAGTCTTCGCTGGTATTGGCTCAGGTCTGTAGCCCGAAAATCCATTTTGATTCCTACACTGGCAAGGTTGGCGGCAAAAGGGAGTATGAAACGGTCAGCCAGTTTTGAGTAGTGAAGAAATGTAAAGTGGAAGGGTTCATTTCGAGCGTTTAATAATTGCCCCTGATGGTAATGCCAGCCGGCCTCTTTCAGGAGTTTAAGGACTTGTCTTCGTTGAGCTGTGATATTTCCATCCCCGCTTGTTTTTGAGAGCTCGAATGGCCTGGAACAGAGCTCCGGTGGCAATATCGATCGAAAAGGTTTAAACAGTTCCTGTTCGTTCTGTGTGGGAAGGGCAGAAGTATTATTCTCATGGGCACTAAAGAAATGGGTGGTTCGGATATAGGCGTTATAGAAGAGCTTTGTTGAAGACCATTCCCAGTCGAACAACAGGCTGATAGCCTGCCTGACTCTTCGATCCTGAAACAGTGGGGATTTGAGATTAAAAACAAAGAACCTTCTGCCATAGTGCATTTTGTCCGGAATATTCAGCTTGATAACCTTGCCCTGTTGCATGGCTGGAAAGTCATAACCTGTTTCCCAGTTTTTCGCCTCACCTTCGTAGTGGACATCAATCTCGCCTTTTTTAAAAGCCTGGAAGCTGACATGACGGTCACGGTAAAAATTCAGAGTGACTTTGTCAAAATTATAAAGGCCTCTGTTAACAGCTAGCTCGGCTCCCCAATAGTCCGGGACTCGCTCGTAGACGATGGTTGCACCCGGTCTGACCCTGGCAATCTTGTATGGACCACTGAGTAAAGGTGGTATGAGTGTGGTTTTTGAAAAATCACGATTCTGCCAGTAATGTTTTGGTAACACAGGCAGCTCACTGAGTTTAAGTGGGAGTGCTTTAGAGGAAGAGGGTTTCAGAAAGAAGTGGATGATGTACCGATCTTCAATTTGGATGCGTTCAACCTGCTCCAGTGCGAGTTTGAAGTTTGGGTGTCCCTGTTCCAGCAGTATCTTGTAGGAAAACTCAACATCTTCGGTGGTAATCGGGTGCTGGTCATGGAAACGGGCATTTTTTCTCAGCTTGAATGAGAGCTTTTGTTTTTCCGGATCGTAGGCCACCGCTTCAGCTATCAGACCATAAGCCGTACTTTTATGTTCCATGGAGGGGGCATAAGGGCCAGTGCCCACCATCAAGGGCTCGTTTAACTCCAGAAAGCCGAAGCGGTAAGTATTATTTGCCTGTGTGGGGGCTATTCCACTTGCACTATATGGATTCAGAGTATTAAAGGTTCCCAGGGCTGCCAATCGCAAATGGCCACCTTTGGGGGCTTCAGGGTTGACGTATTGGAAGTGCTTAAAATCTTTTTTATAGAGCGGTTCGTCCATGATGGACAGATGGTGTTGCCACTGCTCACTTTTGGCAATTGCCAGCATTCCTTGTAAATAGAGCAGTAAAAATAGCGTCAGTGGTTTCAATGATGCTCCCCGGTAATATTAAACCGAATGAACTTGACATCGACAATTCAAGGGAGCGCTTTACAGGGAAGGATGTCAGACCCGTGAAAAATCGGGTCTGGGCATCTTGGCTGATTATTCGTAAGCGCGCGCCACATCAACGTAGAGAGTCAATCGTTGGCCGGGCTGCAGGTATTTGCTGTCAAAGGTGTTCCAGGTTTTGATCTGAGCTACCGCTACATTGAACTTGTCAGCGATACGGGACAGGGAGTCACCACTGCGAACCTTGTAATTGACCTTGCGAACAACACCGTTCCGGGCAGCATTGGTTTTGCTCCATACCACCAGTTTCTGTCCGATTCTGAGATTATCTCTGGGTGACATGCCATTCCAGCGAGCCAGTTCCTGAACGCCAGTGTTGTACTTTTTAGCTATGCTCCAGAAGCTGTCTCCTGATTTAACGGAGTAATTCAATCTTTGCCGACCGGTGCGCTGGGTGTTTTGTTTGGCGATGCGACGCTGTGATGCTGTCAGGGCATACTTTTCCTTCTCTCTGGCGGGGACAGGAATCAACAGGCTCTGCCCAACCCTGATCAAGTCTGTATCCATCTTGTTAACTTCCTTGATGAATTTGGACTTGGTATTGAAGGTATTGGCAATCTTGCTGAGGCTATCACCCGACTTCACGGAATAACGGCGCCATTGCATACGTTTCTCCGTAGGCAATCGAGCCAGTTCAGTTTGGAAGGATTCGGCCCTTGCAATAGGAATCAGTAGATAGTGAGGACCAGAAGGTGGGGTAGACCAGCGATTAAGCCCGGGATTCAATCGATATAACTCATTCAGACTAATACCTGACAACTTGGCTGCCTTGGCCATGTCAAGCTGACCACCGGTTTTAACCTTGGCAAAATGTGGTTTGTTCGGAATAGGCTTCAGCTTGATACCGTATTTTGCCGGATTACGAACGATCTTGCCCAAGGCGATCAGCTTAGGGACGTAGGCGGTGGTTTCACTTGGCAGGTCAAGATGCCAGAAACGAGTCGATTTACCCTGTCTCTTGTTCTTGTTGACCGCATTCATAACCCGTCCGGGCCCTGAATTGAAAGCAGCCAGCGCTAATTCCCAATCATCAAACATATTGTTGAGACTGACCATATAGTCGAGTGCTGCGCGGGTAGCTTCAACCACATCACGACGACCGTCATACCACCAGTTCTGCTTTAGTCCGTAATGTTCTCCAGTAGCTGGCATGAATTGCCACAAGCCGGATGCACCTGCATGGGAATAAGCAAATGGATCGAAGGCACTTTCCACTATGGGCATTAATGCCAGTTCCAGAGGAACGCCACGTTTCTCGGCTTCCATCAGGATGAAGAAGAAATAGGGACTGGCGCGATCAGAAACCCGGTCAAAGTAGCCCTGGTTTTTCTTATACCAGCGCAATTCTGCCAATACCCGGGGATGATTATTATCCAGGTCCATGGCGAGACCTCGACGGGTCCTGTCCCAAAGGTCAGTTGCTGGTTGCTTGGCTACCTGCTTTCTGACCGCTTTCTTGGCCATTTTGCCTTTGGTAACATTTTGCTCAGCTTTGACCGGTGAACTGGTACCCGCTTGTTCTGTAGAAGTACTCATACAGCTTGTAAGAGTCATAACGAGTGTGGCGGCGCCAAGGACTCGAACCAGGGGTTTAACTTGAGGTCCGGTATAACGACCGGACGCCTGCTCTGTATTCAAAGGTTCAGACATAAAAAATTTATTTATCGTGAAGGAACACAATGTTTATCGTCATCAAAACTGATCCTTCCAATGACGTAATGCTCCAAATACCTCTGCATCGTTTGACAGGACAGTACATGGGGCGTGCTCCTTTACTGCAGTAATGACACTATGTTGGTCAATACGCAGGAATGGATTGATGGTAAATTCCAGCTCCAGGCTGGAAGGCAAGCTTGGCCTGCCCTGTTCGCGAAGCTGAATGACTTTATTGCGATACTCCTTAATAGAGGGGTTAGCGGGTTCTACGGCCCGGGCAAAAGCCAGGTTAGCCAGAGTGTATTCATGTGCACAGTATACCCGGGTGTTTTTGGGCAGAGAACGGAGTTTATTCAATGAGCTCAGCATCTGTTCAGCAGTCCCTTCAAACAGTCGACCACAGCCAGCTGAAAATAGGGTATCGCCACAAAACAGGATGGGGTCGTCCTGATCTGGATTGGCGAAATAGGCAATATGATCAAGCGTATGACCAGGCGTTTTCAGAATGTTGAATTCGGTGCCGAGCACTGTCAGTGTCTCTGTGCCATTCAGGGGGTATGTAATACCGGAAATTTCAGCATTATCAGGGCCATAGACGGGAATATTACGGTCTTTTGTCAACGCTTGTATACCATTCGTATGATCCCAGTGATGATGGGTAATCAGAATGCCCGATAACGCCAGATTCAGACTTTTCATTGCTTTCTCAACCACGTCAGCTTCACCGGGATCAACAACCAGGCACTGTTGACTGCCGCTTTCAGAAAGCAGCCATATGTAGTTATCTTGAAAAGCCTTGATAGCTTGTATGTGGATCATAGGACATTCTGTCGGGTGATAGTCAATAACATTCTAATGTCTGGAATGGCCAGACAATCAATTTTACA
The DNA here is from genome assembly GCF_024606245.1 of Endozoicomonas sp. SESOKO2. Classification (NCBI taxonomy): domain Bacteria; kingdom Pseudomonadati; phylum Pseudomonadota; class Gammaproteobacteria; order Oceanospirillales; family Endozoicomonadaceae; genus Endozoicomonas; species Endozoicomonas sp. SESOKO2. Next base: position 17,177 of record NZ_JAHHPQ010000526.1, on the reverse strand, counting down.
GATTTTGCGTATAAAGTCTGTACTGTTTTCTTTACCATTGTTATAAGGGATGACACCGATGCTGGTCGAATCCTGCCGTGCCAGATAAGATGTGTAATTGAGCAGGACTATATTCTGGCTCGAGGTTTTTGCTGATTTGACTACAGCATACATGGAAAAAGCCTGATGCAATGGTTTAAAAAATCGACCGGACCTGAAATGCCTCAAAAGTTGCGGGCCCTGCAGGAGTGGATGCAGTCCGGCGCAGGAGAGTTTGTGCTCAAGGCAGAAGGCTGTCACATAGAACATGAGTTAAAGTATATCTTTGGTTATCACGCTGTCGAGTTATCCGTATCCCCGACTTCTTCTCTGCTGTCAGGCTCTCAAGTCAGCCGGAACTTCCGGTTTCACCCTTTGAACACTGAACCAGTGTCTTCATTACTGCTTGATCCTTACCACTGGCCGATTGCTCCGGGCAGCCTGGATCTAGTCTTGCTGCATCATATGGTAGAAGTGTCTGATCGTCCGCACCGGCTTCTCAGCGAAGCCGGTCATACCATCATACCCGGAGGCAAGATGATTGTAGTGGGTTTTAACCCTTTGAGTCTCTGCAATATCAAGCGGATGATACTTCCGGGTTATCGAAAGTTGTTCCGTGGGGTTCAGTTCATCAGTCCCAGCCGGATGAAAGACTGGTTAACCCTGCTGGGATTCAGTGTTGAGAAAGTGATTCATGGTGCCTATCTGTTCCCCTCCAACCACTCTGCAATGGGTTTGAAGACGGAAGTGATTGAACAACGCTGTCACAATTGGATGCTGCCCTTTGGCAGTTTTTACATCATAGTTGCTACCCGGGAAGTGCCAGGCATGACACCGATCAAGCCTGTCTGGTCCTCAGTGGGGCAATCCCTGGTCGGAAAGCCGATTACAGGGTCCAGCCGGGTGGGAGATAATCGTTGAGCAAGCTAGTTGAGCTTTTTACAGATGGTGCCTGTAAAGGAAACCCTGGCCCCGGAGGTTGGGGGGTGGTATTGCGTTATGGCACTGCTGAAAAAGGACTGTATGGCGGTGAAAAGGAAACCACCAATAACCGTATGGAATTGATGGCCGCTATTATGGGACTGGAAACCTTGACACGGACCTGTACGGTCCGTGTCACGACAGATTCCCAATATGTACGAAAGGGTATTACCGAATGGCTGAATGGCTGGAAACGCAAAGGCTGGAAAACAGCAGCAGGTAAATCCGTAAAAAACAAGGACTTATGGGAGCGGCTTGATGTTCAGAATACCCGCCATAAGATTGAATGGTGCTGGGTGAAAGGGCATGCAGGACATCGGGAAAATGAAATGGCCGATGAACTCGCCTGTCGCGGTGCCCAAGAGATTATTGAAGGTAAGAAGCAATGAGCCGCCAAATCATAATGGATACGGAAACCACCGGTATCGACCCTTCACAGGGCCACCGAATTGTCGAAATCGGTTGTGTGGAGATGATTGACAGGAAGCTGACGGGCAATACCTATCATGTCTATATCAATCCTGAGCGGCATATGGATGATGAGGTTATTCAGGTTCACGGTATTACCAACGAATTTGTTCGGGACAAACCGCTCTTTGCAGCAGTGGCCAAAGACTTTCTGGATTTTATCAAGGATGCTGAACTGATTGCTCATAACGCCCCCTTTGATGTTAACTTTCTCAACCATGAGCTGAAGTGGCTGGACCCCGGCCTCGGACAGGTAGAGGACTACAGTAAAATTACCGACTCCCTTGCCATAGCAAGAAAGAAACACCCAGGTCAGAAAAATAACCTGGACGCACTGTGTAAACGTTATTTTATCGATAACTCAGCCCGTACCTTCCATGGGGCGCTTCTTGACTCTGAAATATTGGCTGAAGTATATCTCGCCATGACCGGTGGCCAGACTTCGCTGCTCTTGGGTGGAGCAGGAGAGGGGACAGAGGATGATGTAACGGTTATCAGACGTTTATCTTCAGACAGGCCTGCCTTGAAAATCATCAAACCGACCGATGCTGAATTAAAACTGCATCAGGAAAAACTGCAAAAAATAGGTCAGCAAGACTGGTGATTGCTTTTGATAAATGAAGTTTGCAATGGCCAACGATTGATTCATCAACGAGAGCTGTGACATTTATGCCATACCAACCTGCAAGTGGCTGGACTCAGAAAGGAGACCAGTCTGATCGTTTTTTGATTCTTTCTGGTCATGACATCGTGATGAATCCTGATGGCGGGTTCCTCTGGGAGAATCGCTCCTGGATGGATGGCCTCGAAGCGATCAGAACCGGAACACTGGACAAGTATTCGGTCTCGGTTATAAAAACAGACCGTATTCCAGATGAGGGCAGTGCCATTGACGCCCGACAGTATATGGCAATGCAGCCTGAATCAATGGTGGCATTATACAGCCATGCAGCTCAAATCTTGAGATCAAGGAGAGACCACCAATTCTGTGGCCGCTGCGGTAGCCCGTGCATGTCAGGCGAAGGGGACTGGGCAATGTCTTGCCCAGCTTGTGAGATGACTTACTATCCAAGGATATCTCCGTGCATCATTGTTCTTATTCACAAAGGTGATGAAATATTGCTCGTTCGTCATAGACGACATTTGCGAAATACGACAATGCATACGGTTATCGCCGGTTTTATAGAGCCAGGAGAGAGTGCAGAGGAAGCTGTAGTGAGAGAGATCAGGGAAGAAGTCGGTCTGGAGGTCGGTGAAATAAAGTACCAGCTCAGTCAGAGTTGGCCATTTCCTCATGCCTTGATGCTGGGCTATCACGCCGAATATAAATCAGGGGAGATTTTTCTTGAAGAGAAAGAACTTGTGAGCGCTGAATGGTTCCAGAGAAATAACCTACCGGACGTTCCGCCTAAATTCACAATAGCCAGGCATTTAATAGATAAATAATATTATACAATCATATTTTTAAAAAATAACAATTAAACGCTCCGTGCAAAATCTAAACAGTCAGAAAATACTGTCGAACCAATAGTAAACAGCACGCAGTCGTCTGAGTCCAATGTGAAGGATTGGCAATCAAACCAAACATGGGACTGATAAAACCATTGCAACGATCTACCTTGAGAGGATTCAATAATCAGAATAAATAAGCCAGATTAAGCCCAGCGCGATAATCATGCCCCTCCGATCTAATGGTATAACTTGCATCAGTACCTAGATTAAATGACTTTGTCAGATTGATGTTATAGCCTGCTCCAAACATCAGAGCATGCGGGCCTCGGTTCTGCCCGGAAAATTCGTCCTTGTTCTGGCCAGCTAAGCCTGCATCTAAGTCATGAGTTTCTTTTCGATTAGCTGTTATGTCAAACTCATAGCGAATTCTAAAGTCGACATAACCGGGTTTTTCTGCAATTGAAGCTTCAATCAAAGTATCTAACCCGGCTACCAGAACTAGAGATTGAGCGTCTGCACTATCGATTTCATAGTCATAATCTTCACCTCCGCGACTTTCCTTAATAGCACCTTGATCAAGGTAGGTGTAGTTAAACCCAAATATTGAAGCCAACAGTAAGCTGTCAGACTGTTTAAATACATCTTCAACTTGAATGCCCAGGGTGAGAAGAGTTTGCTTGTATTGTGATTCAGAAGCGCTTGTGCTTTGCCCACTTGTATTGATATTAGCTCTTTTGGATTCAAAGTCATTCTGGGACAGAAACATCATGGTGTTCATTCTATATCTTGAGTTAAATTGCCAGTTAAAATAGCTGCCTACTAGCCAGCTATCAGCGTTGAACTTTTGATTGATATGATCGTGCTCTTTTAATTCGGGATTTCCTGTGCCTACAAAAAAACCAAGAGTCTGTTGGCTTTGATTGAAAGCGTCTAAACCAAGAAGCAATAAACTTTGACTGTATTCATAATTCCCAGTTTTTCCTGAGTCCCCATCGACTTTACCGTTGGTGTTTAATGTAGAAAGCCATAAACGTTTTTTGGTATCAGGGTTAATCACTTGGGTAAGGTTGCGTGAGGTGATTTTACTCAAGCCATTATCAAAGACGGCGTTAGCAACCAAACTGTTAAATTCAAGAGCAACACTCATATTAGAGGCATAAGCTTCAGGGTTATTATTAGAAGCCATATTAGCTAAATCCAAGCCAGTCAGCCCTTGAAAAAAACTATTGTTTTCAAGCTGTTTTTCTGAAGGGGCTTGAGTGCCGGTTAAGCCCGTAACTTTTTCGATATACTGAGCAGCAGCCAATTGTTTATTTTTTGAAGCTCCATTAACTGCTTTTGTATCAATCCTAGCTATGGTTTCTGTGGCTTGTTGAACGGTTTTTACACCAAACTCTACAGTGACATCAGTATCTGTGATTGTGGTTTTAGATGTGTCTACCTCTATAAAGGGATTAAAGCTTTGGGGGTCTTCATTTATCTGAGTCTCGGTCAAAGATGATAGTCCTGAACCAGCTCTTAAAACGGTAAACCGTTTGCCATGAAGAAATTCATCAGGTGAAGCATTTGTTTGCAGGTTATATAGACCGATTGTGGTCGTTTTATTTACATTGATTTTTGAGTTAGCTATGACGCTGTCGTGAGTCAGGCCTTCTTTTGGGATAGCACTTAAAGTCGGATCTAATTCAATGGAAATTTTAGTATTTGAAAAATCAAGTGTGCCTGACCCATTGACATATAAAACACCTATGCCGTTATCGCCAGGGGCTAATTGAATGATTCTATATACAGTGCTATTGCCTAACTCAATACGCCCTGCGCCGGCAATCCTGTTAATTGCACGGGTATTGCCTCCCTGGCTGACATTGAGAGTGGTGCCATCGTTGATATAGAGCCAACCCGAATTGCTAAGGTTGGCGCTGCCTATCAAGCTTAAAGTGCCTTCTTCAATATGAATATCACCACGAAAACTGCTGTTAATTCCCGCTAAACTGACATTGGATGTCCCTTTTTTAATAATTTTCCCGTCACCATTGAACTCAGCGCCTGATACAGTGCCGTCAAAACTTTGATTAAAGATCAGCGTGCCACCAATATCGACTCTGCTGCCATAAATAAAAGGCTTTGTGGTGATCTCTAATGTACTGCCCCGGTTCACTTCAATATATTCAAAACCATCTGTGAAACCTATGGTGCCACCAGTTCCAGCATTTCTAATATCACCTGTAAATGTCCACTTTCCTGGGCCGTCGATATGTAAACTTTCTATGGGCTTGCCATTAGAAGTAACGAAATCGCCATTATAGACATAATTGTCATTATCTTTTGTGTGTATATATAAGCTCCCTTGCTCGAAATCCCTTTTAGGGCCAAAGTTATTCATGACGGTTTCACCTTCACCTGTAATAGCCCTTAATGACATGTAGTAACCAGTTATATTCGATGTGTTGTAATCAATTTGTAAGGCTGAGTCATTTTCAATATTAATAATGGCGTTATCATAATGAAATCGAGGTGTTGAAGAGCTATTATTGAAGCTGACAAGCTCTAATTTACCTTTGTTTATAATGTTGACGTCACCTTCGATAGTAGATCCAAATTCAGAACCAATGATAAACAGACCATTGCTGGAGTCATTGCCATTAACGGTCAGGCCACCAAAAATATATGTGTTCATATAAAGCAATTGAATGGGTGATTTGGTGATATTAACGGTGAGGCCACTGCTATAGTCAAATGTTCTTATTTGTTCGCCGTTTATAACACAAGTGTCTGCAACCCCGTCATTACGGCTGTTTAAGATCGTATCATCAGGCGTTGTAGGAAAATTTCTGAAGTCTTGATTTTTGCCATTATTAACTTCACAAGCTGTGTCAGCAAGGGCGTGATTACAAAGTAAGCTTAAGACAAGCAGAACGGTACACATGTGTCGTTTGATCATAGTCACTCAACTAAATCATGTTTAGTGCCTGCACGTAGCATAGACTAAGGAACTTGAGAGTGAGGTCTGAACCACTCGACAGTTTCATGCTTACGTTAAATCAGAGCACTTTTCAGGGAATATCTTCGGGATCTATAGGATTTTTTATCGCTCTTGTGGCCCCTGTGCAGATGAATCCTGTGCTGCCCATCTCACGTGATCGACGCTGATAACGTTATTTTTGGGCTCGCTGCTTACAAGAGCTTCAGAGGTGTCTGTTTTTGGTCTGGACAACTGGAAATGTAAACCATTGCCTAAACCCATAAAACAAATTCTCTTTTTCAGGTATCCTTAAGCACTCATTTTGACATGTATCATGGGAGGCTCTCTTGGAGTATCTGGCGGAATACGGCTTATTCCTTGCCAAAGTGGTCACATTTGTTGTGGCACTGCTGATCATCATTGTTGCCGTAGCAGCAATGGGAGAAAAATCCAAAAAGATCAGTAAAGGGCATCTTGAAATCAAGAAACTGAATGAACACTTTCAGCACCTGAAGGATGATCTTCAGCATGCGACTCTCGACAAGGAAGGCCTGAAGCAGCTGGCTAAGGAAAAAAAGAAAGCTGACAAGGAAAAGAAAAAGGATAAAGAAAAGGAAATAAAACCACGCCTGTATGTCCTTGATTTTCATGGCGATATGAAAGCTTCTGCGGTCAAGTCTCTTCGGGAAGAGATCACCGCAGTACTCTCTGTTATCACAGATAAGGATGAAGTACTTCTTAAGCTGGAGAGTGCTGGAGGCATGGTTCACGCCTATGGTCTTGCGGCTTCCCAGTTACAACGTATCAGAGATCGTGGTGTTAAGTTCACCATTGCAGTCGATAAAGTGGCTGCCAGTGGTGGTTATATGATGGCCTGTACGGCTAATCAGATTGTTGCTGCGCCTTTTGCCATAATTGGCTCCATAGGGGTTATGGCTCAGCTGCCCAATATCAACAAATTGCTTAAGAAACATGACGTTGATATTGAACTGCACACTGCCGGTGAATTTAAACGCACTCTGACAGTTCTTGGTGAAAACACTGAAAAGGGCCGTGATAAGTTCAAGCAGGATATTCAGGATACTCATGAGCTGTTCAAAGATTTCATCAAGGAAGAACGTGAGCAGGTGAACATAGAAGAGATCGCCACCGGTGAAATCTGGTATGGCCGTCAGGCAATTGCGAAAAACCTGATTGATCAAGTCATGACCAGTGATGAATATATCTATAGCAAGGTAGACTCAGTAGACATTATTCAGGTCAGCTATGAAGTGAAAAAGGGAATGGCCAGCAAACTGGGCCTGGCCGCTGAAACGACTCTCGATAATGCCTTTGGAAAAATCTGGGAAAGATTGTCTCAGGGTCGATACTTTTCTTAACTGCTCCAAAGTTGTCTGATCGGGATAGAGCGTAGCTGTGAGGCTACGCCCTATCCCGATTTAGTCTCTTCTCAGCTTTTCCGACACAGCTATGGGTGATTCATAATTAAACACTACAACGTAGGAAGAGATGATTAAAGTCAGTATGGCAGTTGCCTGGACGACGTGAGCTGCTATCTCCCCGATTAACATCTGTCCCGTTGCCAGTACTGCAATCAGAATAGAAAACTCACTGGTCTGGCCCAATCTGAAACCTACTTCCCATGCCGTTGATTTTTTCTCATTGGCTCTCAGCAAAATACCAAATGTGGCGGGTTTAAGAAGCAGACAAATAACTGTCATGATCAGGGCAGGTAGCCAAACATCTCCAAACAAATTCAGGTTAAAGCTGGCACCGATTGAGAAGAAGAACAGAACCAGGAAGAAATCTCTCAATGGCTTTAGATTAATGGCAATGTATTGAGAAATCGGGCTGGTAGCAATGCTGACCCCGGCAATAAAGGCACCAATTTCATAGGAAAGATTCAAGGCATGGGCCAGTTCAGCGAAGCCAAGACACCAGCCAATGGCTAACAGGAACATGTATTCATGAAACCGGTCAAAGCGTGCCATCAATGGCAACAGAGCATAACGAACTGCCAGAAAAGCCGCAGCTATGATCATGGGTAATGCGGCGAGAGCCATCAGAACGTCCATTCTACTGTTAGCAAATCCACCATCAAAGTTGTAAAGCAACAGGAGAACCAGAATCGCCAGCAGATCCTGCAAAAGCAGCAGACTGACAAGAATCTCTCCGGTATGTTTGTGATGCAGTACCGTGGTTGGCAATAATTTGATACCAATAATCGTACTGGAGAACATCATTGTAGCACCGGTTATGACGGCTTCTTTTTGGCTGAAACCAAATGCCAGCCCCAGTCCATAACCGGTTAGTGCAAATATGATCGAACTGATGAGTCCTACCGTAGCTGTTTTCTTGAGCAGATGACCAAGGTGAGCAGGCTGCATATCCAGTCCAAGCAAAAACAACAGGAATATAATTCCGACGTGAGCAATATCATTTAAAAGCCCGGTATCCGTAACCATTTCCATGCCATAGGGGCCGAGGAAGGCACCCAGTACGATGTAGGCAACCAGAAGAGGTTGACGGGTAAATAGCGCGGCAGTAGCGAGTATTGCAGCACCACTGAAGATAAGAAAGAAAGAGAAGAGCAGGGAACCACTTTCCATTAGACTCGCCAGATAAATGATTGTTTATAAAAGGGCTATTCCAGCCCGCATTTTGCTTGAAGCTAAAAGACCAAGTATATACCCAAGGTTGGGAGTCCGGTAAACAAGAGAAGGGTAGGGCTGCAGATTGGATTGCAGCCCTTAACAAGATGGATCAGGCTCTTCTAAGATACCTTTCTTTTTCTATAGAGTGGTTCAGGGTCATCACTGCTTCCCTGATACCTGAGGCTAAAAGTATCCAATGCCTTGATAGCATCTTCTGCTTTTTGGTCTTCTCTCAGGTAATAACTTGAAAAGCCACAACGCTGCAACATGAAAATCTGATCGATAAGCACGTCACCCACGGCTCTGATATCCCCTTTGTAATGATAACGGTCCCTGAGGATGCGGCAGAGAGAATAGCCTCTACCATCAATAAACTTGGGAAAATTAATGGTGATCAAGTCGAAGCTGGACAGTATGTCAGCATAACTTTCGACATTGTCATCACTATCAAGGAACAAGCCTGTTGGCTGCTGCTTTTGTTCAAGCAGTTTCTCATGTTGATCGAGTTCCCTGGCCGGGATCAACAGTGTCCCTGTAAATGCCAGATCTTCAGATTCAGAATCCAGAATCTGGTAATCATCCTCAAAAACTTCGTTATTTTTAAGCAGCCTGGGCATACACACGCTCCTTGAAAGGGGTTATGCCAATGCGCTGGCAGGTATCAATAAACAGTTCATCTTCACGACGCTGCTCTATGTAAACATTGAGGATTTTCTCAAGCACGTCAGGAATTTCTTCACGCTTGAAGGACGGTCCAATAATCTTGCCCAGGGTTGCCCCTTTTGAAGCAGAGCCACCGACCTGAACCTGATAATATTCAATGCCTTTTCTGTCAACACCCAGAATACCTATATGACCCACATGGTGATGGGCACATGCATTCATGCAACCTGAAATGTTCAGGTCCAGCTCACCGACGTCATGCAGAAAGTCGATATCGTCGAACTTGCGCTGAATCTCTTCTGCCAGGGGAATAGATCGAGCATTGGCCAGTGCACAGAAATCACCACCCGGGCAGCAGATCATGTCGGTTAATAGGCCACGATTGGCCGTCGCCAGACCGACAGCTGACAATTTTTCCCAAAGTTCAATCAGTGCCGTTTGTTCGACGTCTGCAAATATCAGATTCTGCTCATGGCTGACTCTGAGCTCTCCAAGACTGAACTGATCGGCAAGATCAGCAATCACATCCAATTGTTCTGCAGAGACATCACCAGGAGCCTCCCCGGTAGCTTTCAATGTCACAGTAACGGCACAGTAACCCGGTTTCTTATGGGCAAATACATTCTGCTTCAGCCAGGAATGGAAACCTATCGGTGCTTGCAAAGCAAGATCATTAAAGTCCTGATCCACCAGACCTTTGTATTCCGGATCAATGAAGTGCTGGCTGACACGCTCTATTTCGGCTTCAGGCAAGAGAGATGCAGAGTCTTTGATCTGCTCCCATTCTGATTCCACTTTCTCGGTGAACACCTCAGGTGTCATTGCTTTTACAAGAATCTTGATGCGCGCCTTGTATTTGTTATCACGACGACCATAGCGGTTATAAACCCTCAGAATGGCATCCAGATAGGTCAACAAATGCTCAGGCTCTATGGACTCCCTGATGACACTTGCCACCATGGGTGTTCGTCCCAGTCCACCACCGGCCAGTATCTTGAATCGAACATTGCCATTCTCATTTCGGAAGGCATGAACACCAATGTCATGAACCATAGTGGCAGCACGATCTTCTTCAGAACCACAAACGGCGATTTTGAATTTTCGGGGCAGAAAGGCAAATTCCGGATGGAATGTGGACCACTGACGGATGATTTCACACCAGGGTCTTGGATCTACAATTTCATCTCGGGCAACACCGGCAAACTGATCGGTAGTCGTGTTACGAATACAGGCTCCACTGGTCTGCACTGCATGCATCTCAACTTCCGCAAGATCAGCGAGAATTTCAGGAACCTGCTCAAGCAGAGGCCAGTTCAACTGAACGTTTTGACGGGTAGTGAAGTGCACGTAGCCCTTATCGTATTTGCGCGAGATTTCAGAGAGTCTTCTGACTTGGCGGGTATTCAATAAACCGTAAGGAATTGCGATCCGCAACATGGGAGCAAAACGCTGGATATAGAGGCCATTCTGCAGACGCAGGGGCAAAAAATCGTCCTCTGCGATCTCACCGGCGAGGTAACGTCGAGTCTGGTCTCTGAACTGACTCACTCTTTCGTCGACGATGCGTTGATCGTACTCATCGTATTTATACATGGGAATAATTTTCTAATTGAGTTGGCGAGCTATCCAATGGCCTGTCTCCGTTAGGCCTCAGGAAATCTGTTTCAGGCTCGATGCAGATTCCAGCCACGACCGAGAATACAAAAGATACCAGTATTTTTGAATTTGTAATAAAAAATTTTTTTATATAACTAGATGAAAACAGCATATCCGAACGAATCTATGCATAAGAGAGATTGATGATACCGATCCGATTCCAAGCTACGGGTACACTATTTCAGATGAATGCCTCAATCAAGACCTATGTTGTGGAAAAGGATCATCAAGCCGGGCAACTGCTAGTTGCCCAAAGACTGATAATCGGCTAGCTTGGAGTAGCGCTATCAAATAACTGAATGTCAAGTAACTGATTGAGGGGATGATGAATGGCTCAGGGAAAACCCACGAAAGACAGTACTGTTGATGCTATTGCAGCTGTTTCAATCGTGATGCTGGTTGTTGTTACTGCCGTATATTGGGTCAGTCATCAATAAGTCTACCCAGACTGACTGAGCACCAGTTTCACCACCAGCATTAAGATCAGAATAAAAACAAGTGTTCCAATCATACCGGCGATGATGAAGTGCGCCGGACGCCCCTGAGAGAAATCACGCTTCCGTTTTTTTTCACTTTGTACACCAAACGCCGACGCCAGAGTGCTCTGCAACGTTGAAAGAAAGCCTGTGCCATTTGCCATCATAGTTCTCCATTCCGTGCCTGTGTCATCTTATTGCATCCCTGCGATGAAATCACAAGTGATCTGACAAGAGAAGACCTACCATGACGCAATCAAGTTAAAATCACCTTAATATAGTTGTATGAAAGTAAAACTCAGACAGTGTCATAAAAGCCGTACTTGCCAAAATCATCAGATATTTTGCGTAGCGGTAACTGAATCCAGACGCAAATGCCCTGTTGAATGAATAGTTACTGTAACTCATAAAAAGGGCACCACCCGTTAACGCTGTATACCGGCTAAGATCGCTGGCACCTTGGGCAATCAGATATTTATCGACACCGTCAACCAATGCATACCCGGCGCCTTTTATGTAATGTCCACCACATACAGTCATCCCCAGCGCGTTCAAAGCTTTTCCTATGGCAACCTGTGTCATCGCTGACGGAATATAAGAAAGGCCAGATGTCACTTTTTTAGCCGGTTCCAGTGATGTAGCAGGAACAATGGTCATATCAGCTTCTCCCAGAATACGATGGAAAAACAGTTGAATGCAGACGCCATTCACACTGATCGAGCATGAGAGCAGGTGATCGGCCGGTACAGCCATCAATAAGTGGTTGGCATAGTTATTTCCTGTAAAAGCTGTTACCAGTAACTTTGTCCCGTAGGGAAGGGCTGTTATCAGGCTGGTAAACAGCGAGGATTTTATTTTATGAATATCACTGTCGGTCTCATTAGCAAATACTCTCTGTTCTGCGACCTCGCCAATCGCTTTGGTCGCAATATTTGCAAACAGCTTCCAGGCGTAAAATACCCGCACATCTGCCCCCGACATCTTTCTCTTGTCCAGAGTCAAATTATCCCAGTAATATACGTAGGTAACATAAATAGCGAGGCTCAGAGCGAAGCCGGTAGCATCTAACTGAGGTGTAACGTAAGCCAACTTATGATCTCTGATCAAAAGCGGTATTGTATCCCCCATTGCGAGGGCCTCTGCCAATACGTGGGCGTTGGTGAAATGCCCATAATATCCGTCACTGGTATCAATGGGGCCCGACTGGAATAGCAGCGTATTGAATAGACTGAGAATAACAGTCAGTGATTTACCGGTGTAGTAGACAATGTTATCCCTTATGACCAGATTGTCTCCATTCTCTTGATTTCGATAGACATGAACTCGATCCATCCAGTCCTGATCAAGGTCAGGTAGATCTGATTCTTGTAATGAAGCTGTTTCTGTTGTTGAAACAGAAGCAGAAGGACAAGACATACTTGCAATACAGTGTGAATCAGATTCTTCTTCTAAGCCAGAATGTGCGTTACTACCTGATTTATCGATTTTCGATGAGTGATAAGAGTCTGTGTTTACTGTGGCTGGCCTTAAATTCAGAAGTACCGTAAATCGTATAATCTCTGTCAGCTGCTTTGATGATTCCCGCTGATTGAACAGGTAAACCTCAACATCACATTTGCGACTTTGCCTATTACAGGGTACTCGAATTTCATGATCCAGACTTCTTTCCTTAAGCTGGTTGGATAATGTCGTATCCAGAAATGTTCTTGCCTCTTGCAAATCCATTTCCGGTAGCTCAGTTATTATAAATTCTCCAGATTCATGCTGTTTTTGAAGCTCCACGCTGAATGGTTGATGAGACCAGAAAAGGTTCACATTCACTTCTGGTTCAAGCCCTGGTTTCGGGTCAGAATTCAGGGAAGGAGTGTAAAGAGAAGTGCTGAGATTGAACTTCGACTGAGCGGCACAAAGAGAGGTGAAGCAAAACAATAAAACCAGAAAAAAAAACTGCTTGATCAATGATTGCATGTAGCATCCCTAAATAACAGAACCGCACAAATAGTTATGGGTCAAGATGGTTGAGACCTTTGGCTCTTGGTTTACAGACATAGTCATAATTCCCCATTAAGCTGTGTCCAAGAGCCAATATTTTTCCTGCAGCAGGATAAGAATGACTGACCAGTGTAGAACCGCCTTCATATATCATGATTAGCCCGGAGCCCTGGAATAGGCTCGTCATAACTATTCCGGGGAAGTAATAGAGGTTCAGGAAAAGCGAACCTGCCGTAATTGTTCCTCCCAGGGTAAGTCCTGCTGTATCTTTAGCGGCCGGGTGATCGAAAAGATTTCGACCCAGAGTGATTGCCATTTCTGTATTAATCAGACCCGCTGCTTCAACAGCATTTACGAGATAAATCCAGGTCAGACCACTGGAATATTTCAATAAAGCCAGACCGCCGATGCTGGCCATCGAAACAGAAGCTACACCTTTACAAAAAACCAGCTTTTCTGCTTCATCATAGTGAGCATGGGGCAAAACCTGATCAAAGTTTGCCATGCAGTAATTTTCAAGAGAGCCAATCGATTCATAGGCCGCACTGATCATCATTCCTGCTGAGAGGGATACATGGTAGTATTTTCGACCGACGTAATGAGCCATGGCCCATGAATATTGCTCAATATCTTTGGCGTTTACGCCGTCCATAGCTGCTGAGTTAAGCAGACCAGTTTTTACCACTCCAGCCAGAACAGCTGTGTAGATAATGGTTACATCTCTTGATGCAGCAGCAGCAGCTTCATAGATTGTATAACCCTTACTTAGATAACCATTTTTGAGGTGAGTTCTCAGGGCTGACGCCACGTTGCTGGTAACACCAATCGATTTCGCACCGATGGCAAAATTTTCCAGTATATTCACCCCGGGTCCTGGGGACGGATTGTTGGCATTATAAAATTCAGCGAGTAAATTGAGGCTGACAAATGACAGGCTTGTCATCGCGTAACCGGCGAAAGGCTCTTCCTCATAAAGCTGAGTATTGTTGCTGCTTGCCGTTGTTGTGCGATCTGACTTGTTTTCAGCTTTTTGGTATTGCGCAGCAGATAGAGTGTATTCATTGGTATAGCTTGCCTGAGGTATGGACCAGGAAAGAATTGTGACCAGGTTCAATAGAAAAATAGGCTTGTGCCAGTAATTACGAGGATTCACTCCGCCTGATACTGATTGGGTTAAAGCTGTTCCCAATAATCCAAAGCCACCAAGCTTTATTAATGCAGTGGATGGCAGACTTTTAAAATAATTAAAATTTGTCTCGTAGTCATTGCAGAAAAAAGGCTCTTCCTGCTGAATAAGAGAAGCATTCTGGGGCGGTTCTGATTTATAAGCAATTGGGCGCGCTTCCATACCTGAAAAGTAGGGAGGCATATAGAACTCAAGGAAGAAGGCGTGACTATCAAGAGGTTTAACAGTCAGGACCGACACCAGCATAAAAAGCAAAGAGAGAGAGCACTGAGTCGATCGAGTGGCCATAGTAGTTCACCTGTATTATTTATATAAGTTATTGTTAACCGCCTGTTTTTTCCGAGATTCCTTTCACAAATACTATTATAGTGCCTGTTCGAACGGTTATTAAGTTATTCTTGTATCATATTGAAATTAATGAACTTATTTTTATTATATTGTGGATTATTTCTACCGTTAGGCAGTTATCTAACTCTGGACAGAGTTTAATTTCGAGAAAGAATTTTAAGATTTTTTTAAGAAAGTGGCAGCCCATATTTCATGGCTGCCACAGGATCAGATAAGGTTCTTTTCAGATTGCTGCATGGGTGCGAGAGGTCCCGTCAGAATAACAATATCGTCTTGTTTAAGAGCATCCACATCTTCCGGATCCAAACTTTGGCCGTCTCGTTTCACTTCAACAACAGAAACATCTTGTTCAAGTGGTAAATCACAGGGATCCAATCCTTCACAGGTGTTACCCCGACAAACGTTAACGGCATGGCGCAGAGAGGTTTCTTCACTATCTGCCAGAACATCTTCATAGCCCGGATAGTAACCATTGAGAATATCGTACTGTTGTTCTCTGGCTTTATTGATCTTGCCCCTAACCTGATTGGGATCCATGCCCAACATTAACAGAACATGCTTCACAATCAACAAGCTGGATTCGAGCACTTCGGGAATAACCGCTGTGGCACCAGCGTTTTTAAGTGAGGCTGTCAGACTGTCATCCTGAGTTCTTACCAGAATAGGAATATCCTGATAATGGGAGCGAATCGTTTTGACGATTTCCAGAGCATTCTCACTGCGATCAATGCAGATAATCACTTGTCTGGCACGTTTCAAACCGACGGACTCCAAAAGCTCTAATCGACGAGAATCACCATAAAAGACGGGTTCACCTGCAAGCCCGGCTTCATGAACATGCAGAGGGTCATTATCGATTGCTACAAAAGCCAGCTTTTCTTGCCCCAGGAATCGGCTTATAGTCTGTCCCACGCGCCCGTAGCCACAAATCAGGGTATGCTGCCTGATGTGAGAGACCTGCTGCTCAATATCGCCCTGATCAATTTGAGACTGTTTAGCTTCTTGTTTCTTGTATAGAAGATTGACAATTTTGCTGCTGTTTCTGATGAGCAACGGCGCCAGAATCATGGAAAGAATGGTAATAGCCAACACCACAGAAGCTCTCTCCCCTCCCGTCTGACCATATTGAGTAGCCAGGGCAATGAGGGCAAAACAGAATTCGCCCCCTTGAGCCAGCGCCAGGCCAGTTTTTAGTGAAGTGCTTTTTTTCTCTCTAAGCATTCTTGCCAGTAGCGTAATGATACCCAGTTTGAAGAGAACCAGACCCAAGGTACCCAGAATAATTGCTGGCCAGAACTTCAGCAGAATATTCAGATCAAGCATCAACCCAACGGAGACAAAGAACAGTCCCAGTAAAATATCCCGGAAAGGACGAATATCCGCTTCCACCTGATGCTTATAGTTACTCTCTCCCATCATCATCCCGGCAATAAAGCCACCCAGAGCCATAGATAGACCCAGAACATGGGTTAGCCAGGCAGCCATCAGGGCAATCATGAGCGCAGTCAATACAAATAGCTCTTCAGAACGAGCCCTGGCCACTTCGTTGAAGACCCTGGGCAGAATCCATTTACCAACAGCCATCATGAGAAGAACAAAAAGAAGGCCTTTGGCCAGAGCCATGCTGATGGTGGTGAAAACTGACTTATCACCCGCACCCGCCAGCGCTGGTACCAGAATCAGGAATAGAACCGCTGCAATATCCTGAAATAGCAGCACGCCAATCGCCATCTGGCCCTGACGACTGCGAATTTCATTACTCTGGGTCAACTCTTTAGAAACAATCGCAGTAGAAGACAGAGCAAGAGCGGCTGCAACGATCAAAGCTTCTTTTACTGATGTTCCAACCAACAGCAGAACCGCAAATATTCCTGCCCCACATAACAGGACCTGCCCGCCCCCAAGTCCGAACACTTCCCGCTTCATGGACTTCATTCGTTTGAGCGAAAACTCAAGACCCAGGGTAAACAGCAGGAAAACCACGCCAATTTCGGCCAGCAGGCTGATATCAAAGCTATGATCAATCAAACCTGTGGCGGTAGGGCCAAGTACGATACCCACGGCCAGGTAGCCAAGACTCTCTGGCAGATTCAGGCGATGAAACAGTGCAATGGCTCCCACGGAGAGAGCCAGGATTAACATCAATTGATTGAAAAAGGTAAAGTCCATCGTTTATCAGGCCTGATTATTCTTTTTTACAGTGAAAATGCAGCTCTGTAGCACCTCAATAGTTTGGGGTGAGCTGAATGAACGGTTACAATTGTATCCGACTCAGGAAACCGTTTTTCAGAAACAGTTGCAACTGGCTGTTGAATCGGGCC